>NZ_JBEOVN010000304.1:0-5945 GCF_040295565.1 Streptomyces sp. NPDC002785
CCGCACGGGAGTCGGCCCCGAGAAGGGCCTCCGTGCTCCCGGGCCCTCGGTACGGGCCCATGACCTGCCCGCTCTGCGGACACCGACCGGCCGGACGCGCCGTTTCTGTCCGACGAACCCCTGGTCCGGACCTGCCGTGGCCGCCACACTGCCGACATGTCTGACACCACAGCCCTGCCCCCGCGGTGGACTCCCACCCATGGAGAGCCGTACCGGCCGGTCCCCTACCGTCCCGAGCGGGCCCCGGCCGATGAGTGCCTTTCCCGTTCCGCGGACTTGCGACGGCGGATGGACGAGCGCAGAACCGTACGCCGGTTCTCCGCGGATCCCGTGCCGGAGCAGGTCGTGAAGGACGCGATCGCCTGCGCCGCGACCGCACCGTCCGGCGCCCATCAGCAGCCGTGGACGTTCGTCCTGGTCAAGGACCCGGAGGTGAGGCGGCGCATCCGGGAGGCGGCCGAGCACGAGGAGCGGATCAGTTACGACGGCAGGCTCGGCGAGGAGTGGCTGGCGGCGCTGCGCCCGCTGGGCACGGATTCCGTCAAGGCCCATATGACGGATGCCCCGGCCCTCGTCGTGGTGTTCCAGCAGCGGTACTGGATGGGCGAGGACGGCACCCGGCGCAAGCACTACTACGTCGACGAGTCCGTCGGGATCGCGGTCGGGATGCTGCTCTCGGCCCTGCACCTGGCGGGCCTGGCCGCGCTGATCCATACGCCGAGCCCGATGCGGTTCCTGCGAGAGGTGCTGGACCGCCCGGAGAACGAGAAGGCGTTCGCGGTGATCCCGGTCGGGTATCCGGCGGACGACTGCGAGGTGCCCGGCCTGGTGCGGAAGTCCCTGGACCAGGTGCTCGTGGAGATCTGAACCCGCCGGTCCGAGCGCCGGTCCAGATGGAAACCGCCTCCCGGCCGGCAGGGGAACCGGGCGGGAGGCGGGAATCATGGCGGGGCGCCGGGGGTGCGGCGCCCCGGGGGGGGTCAGCCCTGGTGGGGGTAGGTGTAGTCGGTCGGCGGAACCAGCGTCTCCTTGATGGCCCGGGTCAGGGTCCAGCGCTGCAGGTTCTGCGGGGCGCCCGCCTTGTCGTTCGTACCCGAGGCCCGGCCGCCACCGAAGGGCTGCTGGCCGACGACGGCACCGGTCGACTTGTCGTTGATGTAGAAGTTGCCCGCGGCGTACCGCAGCTTCTCCATCGTGTGCGCGGCCGCGGCGCGGTCGCCCGCGATGACGGAACCGGTCAGCGCGTAGTCGGAGACCGACTCCATCTGCTCCAGCATCTCGTCGTACTTGTCGTCCTCGTAGACGTGCACGGCGAGGATCGGGCCGAAGTACTCGGTCGTGAAGACCTCGTTCGAAGGGTCGCCGCACTCGATGACGGTCGGGCGGACGAAGTAGCCCACCGAGTCGTCGTACGTGCCGCCCGCGATGATCGTGCAGGACGGGTCGGACTTGGCGCGGTCGATCGCGGCCTTGTTCTTGGCGAACGAGCGCTCGTCGATGACGGCACCGATGAAGTTCGACAGGTCGGTGACGTCACCCATGGTGATGGAGTCGACCTCGGCCGCGAACTTCTCCTTGAAACCGGAGTTCCAGATGGAGGCCGGGACGTACGCACGGGAGGAAGCCGAGCACTTCTGGCCCTGGAACTCGAAGGAGCCACGGGTCAGCGCGGTCTTCAGCACGGCGTGGTCGGCCGACGGGTGGGCGACGACGAAGTCCTTGCCGCCGGTCTCGCCGACGAGCCGCGGGTAGGTGCGGTAGTTGGCGATGTTGTTGCCGACCGTCTTCCACAGGTGCTGGAAGGTGGGGGTCGAACCGGTGAAGTGGATACCGGCCAGGTCGCGGTGGTTCAGGGCCACCTCGGAGACGGCGATGCCGTCACCGGTCACCAGGTTGATGACGCCCTTGGGCAGCCCCGCCTCCTCCAGGAGCTGCATCAGCAGCACGGCGGCGTGGGTCTGCGTCGGGGACGGCTTCCACACCACGACATTGCCCATGAGGGCGGGGGCGGTGGGCAGGTTGCCCGCGATGGCCGTGAAGTTGAACGGCGTGATCGCGTAGACGAAGCCCTCCAGCGGACGGTGGTCCATGCGGTTCCACACGCCCGGCGAGTTGGCCGGGGGCTGCTCGGCCAGGATCTGGCGCGCGTAGTGGACGTTGAAGCGCCAGAAGTCGACGAGCTCACAGGGGGTGTCGATCTCGGCCTGCTGGGCGGTCTTCGACTGGCCGAGCATCGTGGATGCGGCCAGCGTCTCGCGCCACGGGCCGGCCAGCAGCTCGGCGGCGCGCAGGATGATCGCGGCGCGGTCGTCGAAGGACATCGCCCGCCAGGCCGGGGCGGCGGCCAGCGCGGCGTCGATCGCGTCCTGGGCGTCCTGCTGCGTGGCGCCGGCGAACGTGCCGATGACGGCCTTGTGGTTGTGCGGCTGTACGACGTCGAAGCGCTCGCCGCCGCCCATCCGCTTCTCGCCACCGATGGTCATCGGAAGGTCGATCGGGTTCTGGCTGAGCTCCTTGAGCTTCGCCTCCAGGCGGGCGCGCTCCGGGGAACCCGGGGCGTAGGAGTGGACCGGCTCGTTGACCGGCGCGGGGACCTGAGTAACAGCGTCCATGAGTGCCTTGTCTCCTTGTGTCAGGGGGTGAGGGTCAGCCGGGCAGGTCAGCCCTTGGTGAGGATGGAGCGGCCGAAGAACAGCAGGTTCGCCGGCTTCTCCGCGAGGCGGCGCATGAAGTAGCCGTACCAGTCGGTGCCGTATGCGGTGTACACGCGCATCCGGTGGCCCTCGGCCGCGAGCCGGATGTGCTCGTCGCTGCGGATGCCGTAGAGCATCTGGAACTCGTACTCGTCCAGCTTGCGCCCGGCCTTCCGGGCCAGCTCCTGGGCGATGGCGATCAGACGGGGGTCGTGCGACCCGATCATCGGGTAGCCCTCACCCTCCATCAGGGTCTTCAGGATACGGACGTACGCCTTGTCGATCTCGGCCTTGTCCTGGTACGCGACGGAGGCGGGCTCCTTGTAGGCGCCCTTCACAATGCGGACGCGGCTGCCGGCGGCGGCCAGGCGGCGGGCGTCCTCCTCGGTGCGGAACAGGTACGCCTGGATCACACAGCCGGTCTGCGGGAAGTCCTTCCGCAGCTCCTCGTGGATGGCGAACATCGAGTCGAGGGTGGTGTGGTCCTCGGCGTCCAGCGTGACCGTGGTGCCGATCGCGGCGGCGGCCTCGACGACCGGGCGGACGTTGGCGAGCGCGAGCTCGTGGCCACCGTCCAGCGACTGGCCGAACATGGAGAGCTTGACGGACATCTCGGCCTTGGTGCCCAGGCCCAGAGCCTTGAGGTGCTCGATCAGTTCCAGGTACGCGTCGCGGGCGGCGGCGGCCTGCTCGGGAGTGGTGATGTCCTCGCCGACCACGTCGAGGGTGACTTCGAGGCCCTTGTCGGCGGCGTCCTCGACGACCGGGACGACCTGGTCGACGGTCTCACCGGCGATGAACCGGTCGACGACCTGCTTGGTGCCAGGTGCGGCCGAGATGAAACGGCGCATCTTGTCGCTGCGGGACGCGGCGAGAATCACGGGACCCAGCACGGGGCACCTCCACGGAAAGTACGAACGAAGGCCGTACCGGCAGAAAGGGAACAGACCGGCACAGCACGGAGAACCACCGTGAAATCTAAGGATCCCTCCGATGGTGTGCCATCGACAGCTGTCACGCATCCAATCCCGGGATCTCAGACATCTGTCTGAAGGGGTGCGAGAATGGCTGAGTGAAGGGCGATTACCAGGAGCTGGTCGACGAGATCTCCGGGCTGCTCGGCGCCCCCGCGACGCTGGAGAACCGGGATTTCGGCCTGGTCGCCTTCGGCGCCCACGACAGCGACGACGACACGGCGATGGACCCGGTCCGCACCCGCTCGATCCTGACCAGGCGCTCCACGCCCGCGGTCCGTGCCTGGTTCGAAGGCTTCGGCATCACCCGCGCCACCGGCCCGGTCCGCATTCCCGCCGCCCCGGAGGCCGGGGTGTTCCGGGGCCGCATCTGTCTGCCCGTACGCCATCGGGGTGTCGCGCTCGGTTACGTATGGCTGCTCGACGCGGATCCCGGGCCGACCGACGAGCAGCTGAGAGCGGCGATGGAAGTGGCGGCCCGGATCGGGGGCCTGCTCTCCGACGAGGCGCGGGCCGGCACGGATCTGTCCCGGGAGTTCGGTGCGGTCCTCACCGCCGGCCGGGGCTGGCAGCGTGACATGGCGGTGGCCGCGCTGCACGAGGCACTGGGACAGGACGCGGAGGGTCTGCACACGGTGGTGTGCGTGACCCCTTGGACCGACGATCCGCCGTCGGTCCGTACGGTGTCGTCGGCATCGGCGCTGACGTCGGTCCCGGCCCCCGGGGCCGCCGGGGGACCCTCGCTGGCCGCGCTGATCCGACTGCGCTCCACCGACGTCCTCGACCCGGCGCTCACCGCCGCGGACCGGCTGCGTTCCTCCGCGGACCGGTACGCCACCGCCGGGGTCGCGGTGCCCCGCCGCGGCCTGGCGGACCTGGCCGCGGCCTGGCACGAGGCGTCGGCCGCGGCCCGCGCGTCGGCGGCCGAGTCACGCTTCGGCCCGGTCGCCGAGTGGTCGGCGATCGGCCCGTACCGGCTGCTGACCGCGCTCCCCGCAGAAGCGGCCACGGACCCCACGGTCCGCGCCCTGCTCACCCCGCCGCACAAGGATCTGGCCCGCACCGCCGAGGTGTTCCTCGACTGCGCGGGCCAGGCGTCCCGTACGGCCTCCGCACTCGGCATCCACCGCCAGACGCTCTACTACCGGCTCTCCCGGGTCCAGCAGCTCACCGGCCTCGATCTCAACGACGGCGAGGACCGGCTGCTGCTGCACATGGCACTCAAGCGCGCGCGACTCTGATCCCGCGCGTCACCGCCGAGCCCGACGCATCCGAGAGCCGCCTTCAGCCCGTCCGGGCTTCGAGAACGGCCCTGTCAACCCGGGACCCGGACCCCGGGCACTCAATCCGGCCCGGACGCCGACTCCAGGCCTCCTCCTACCGGACCCGCCCTTCGAGCACCGCATTCAGACCGTCCGTCAGATCCTGTGCGGACGGCGCCGATTCACTGTCCATCAGCCACTGCACCATCACACCGGCGAGCAGCGCCTGACAGAACAGCCCGGCCACCCGCGCCTTCTCCGGGTCCGTCTCCGGGTCGATGCCGAGCATGTTCTCGGCGAGCCCGTCACGCCCCTCGCGCTGCGGACCCGCCAGGGCCTTCCGCAGCTCCGGGTCCTGGTCGATCCGGGAGACGACCTCCATCTGGAGCTGCCAGACGGACCGGGTCTGCTCATAGCTGTCGATCACCCGCTCCCAGGTGTCCCGGAACTGGTCGAGCGGCGAGCGGGGCGCACCGTCGCCATCGTCCGCGGCCCCGTCCGGCTGCTCGGTGAGCACATCGCCCCACTCCTCCGTCACCTTGAGGAAGGCGAGGTTGAGCAGGGCCTCCTTGGAGCCGTAGTGATAGCCGATGGAGGCGAGGTTCGTACCGGAGGCGGCCACGATGTCGCGTGCCGTCGTCCGGCTGTACCCCTTCTCCAGCAGGCAGCGCTTGGCGCCTTCGAGCAGATCCTCACGGTGTCCCATGACAGCAGCGTACCCGGCATGCAGACGTTCGTGTAAGACGAATGTCTAAGGGCTGTCCCGTAATCCCTGGTGGATCAGCGCGCGGCGTCAGATGCGGTGCATCGCAAGGCGGAGGGACGTCCGCATACTGGATGTATGCGGACGTTTCGACAACGCGGCGAGGTGCCGTAGCTGTCGTCGTGCGCCCGTCAGGGATTACGGGACAGCCCTTAGTACCCCTCCCGGCAAGCTTTGCCCCGTCGCGCCGCCCAGCACGCACTCCCCCAAGGCCTTAAGGGCCAGGGGGGACCCCCTTCCGCGTTGGCCAAAA
>NZ_JBEOVN010000305.1:0-5931 GCF_040295565.1 Streptomyces sp. NPDC002785
TGCGACTTCTTCGCAATCGTCGCCAGCGCGTCCGCATCGTCCTGCGTCGGACACGCCACCCGCACGATCTGACAGCCCGACGCCGTCAGCTCCGCAATCTGCTGCAACGTCGCACCGATGTCCGACGTACGCGTCGTGGTCATCGACTGCACCGACACCGGCGCATCCCCGCCGACCGCCACCGACCCGACCTGGATCTTGCGGCTGACCCTCCGGTCGGCGAGCTTGGTCGGAACGGACGGAATTCCGAGAGAAATCGCAGTCATGCGCTGAGCATCCCCAAGGTGTGGATCAAGGTCCCGAGATCGGCGGGCTCCGGACTTCGAGGTTACGGCACCGGCGACACCCCCGAGCACATCGCGTCCGGGTGTGCAGTGCGGAGGGACGGGCCCGGACACACGCTGTGTGCCGGGCCGTCACCCATGGTGCACCGGGCCGGTCGGGAGATCAGGAGATCTTGACCGGATTGACGATGTCGGCCACCAGCACCAGCAGCGTGAAGCAGATGAAGACACCTGCGACGACATAGGCGACCGGCATCAGCTTGGCCACGTCGAAGGGGCCCGGGTCGGGACGCCTGAAGACCCGTGCCACATTGCGGCGCAGGGCCTCCCAGAGCGCTCCGGCGATGTGTCCGCCGTCGAGCGGCAGCAGGGGCAGCATGTTGAAGAGGAACAGCGAGAGGTTGAAGCCGGCCAGCAGGAACAGCATCATCGCGATCTGGTTCGGCGCCGGGACGTCGAGCGTCATCACCTCGCCGCCGATCCTGGCCGCACCGACCACGCCGACCGGGGAGTCCGCTGCGCGCTCACCGTCGCCGAAGGCCGCGTTCCACAGGTCCGGGATCTTGGAGGGGAGGGCGATGATCGATTCGACGCCGTTCTGGATCATGTCTCCCATGCGGACGACCGAGTCGCCGAAGGAGAGGGGGACGATCTCGGTCTGGGCGGCGAAGCCGAGGTATCCGGCCGGAACGAAGTCCCCGGGGACCACCTCGCCCTTGGAGTCCTTCTTGGCGACCGAGTTCTCCTGCAGCACGGCGTGGAGGGTCTTCTCCTGGCCGTCGCGCTGGACCGTGACGGTGGCGGGGCCGATGGTGTCGCGGATCTTGTCGGAGAGCGTGGCCCAGTCGTCGACCTTCTGGCCGTCGAAGGCGACGATCTTGTCGCCCTTCTTGAGTCCTGCAGCCAGTGCGGGCGAGACCGGGTCGGACTTCTTGCATTTATTGCGGTTCTCGCTCTGGTCGATCACGCACTTCTGGACACCGGCCACCTCGGTGGTCTGGGTCTGGAAGCCGAAGGTCATCGCCACACCGAGGAAGATCGCGACGGCGAGGACCAGGTTCATGAACGGTCCGGCGAACATCACGATGACGCGCTTCCACGGCTTGCGCGTGTAGAAGAGGCGCTTCTCGTCACCCGGTTCGAGCTCTTCGAAGGCCGCGGACCTGGCGTCCTCGATCATGCCGCGCCACGGTGACGTGGACCGCGCCTCCAGACGCCCGTCCGGCCCCGGCGGGAACATGCCGATCATGCGGATGTAGCCGCCGGCCGGGATGGCCTTGATCCCGTACTCCGTGTCGCCCTTCTTCCGCGACCAGATCGTCGGTCCGAAGCCGACCATGTACTGGGGGACGCGGATACCGAAGAGCTTCGCCGTCGACAGATGCCCCAGCTCGTGCCAGGCGATCGAGAACAGCAGCCCGATGACGAAGACGACGATGCCCAGAATCGTCAACAGGACCGTCGTAATACTCATGCGCGCGCCTCCGCTGTCGCTTTCGCCGAGAGTTCACGGGCCCGGGCGCGTGCCCAGGTCTCCGCTTCGAGGACGTCTGCGACCGTGAGCGAAGTTCCCGTGGCGGGGGTGCCGTGTTCGGCCACCACCGCCGTGACCGTATCCATGATTCCGGTGAACGGCAGCCGTCCTGCCAGGAATGCGTCGACGCATTCCTCGTTCGCGGCATTGAACACGGCCGGGGCGGTGGCGCCGAGCGTGCCCACGTGCCTGGCCAGTCCCACGGACGGGAAGGCCTCGTCGTCGAGGGGGAAGAACTCCCAGCTGGACGCCTTCGACCAGTCGAAGGCGGGTGCGGCGTCCGGGATGCGCTGGGGCCAGCCGAGGCCGATGGCGATCGGGCCCCGCATGTCCGGGGGCGTGGCCTGCGCGAGAGTGGAGCCGTCGGTGAACTCCACCATGGAGTGAACATACGACTGGGGGTGGACCACGACCTCGATCCGGTCGAACGGAATGTCGTAGAGGAGATGTGCCTCGATGACCTCCAGTCCCTTGTTGACCAGGGTGGCGGAGTTGATCGTGATGACCGGTCCCATGGCCCAGGTCGGGTGCGCGAGGGCCTCCTCGCGGGTGACGCCCAAGAGCTCGCTCCTGGTGCGTCCCCGGAAGGGCCCGCCGGACGCGGTGACGACGAGCTTGCGTACGTCGGCACGGGTGCCCGCGGCGAGCGCCTGGAAGAGTGCGGCGTGCTCGGAGTCGACCGGGATGATCTGACCGGGCTCGGCCAGCGCCTTGACCAGCGGGCCGCCGACGATCAGCGACTCCTTGTTGGCCAGGGCGAGCGTGCGGCCCGCTTCGAGCGCGGCGAGCGTGGGGGCGAGACCGATCGAGCCGGTGATTCCGTTGAGCACGGTGTGGCAGTCGCCGGCGGCGAGCTGGGTGGCGGCTTCGGGGCCTGCCAGGATCTCGGGGAGCGGCTCGCCCGTCCCGTACTGCTCGCGCAGCGCCTCACGGAGGGCCGGTACGGCGTCCGGTGCGGCGACAGCCACGGTGCGCACCCGCAGTCGCCGCGCCTGCTCGGCGAGGAGGGCGACCCGTCCGCCCGCGGCGGAGAGCCCGGTGACGCGGAAGCGGTCGGGATGGCGCAGCACCAGGTCGATGGCCTGGGTGCCGATGGAACCGGTGGAGCCGAGGATGACAAGATCCCGGCGGCCTTCCGTGGCGTCGAAGACGAGGTGCGGGTCGGCGAGGGGGGCAGGGCTGTCGCTCATGCCCCCCATTGTTGCCGCATCGGCTGTGGGTGTGGACAGTGCGTCCCCCACGACGGCCCACCAGGTGCTCCCGGAGACGGCGTGGGCCCGGGAACCCTAACGGTTCGTGAGTTCCTGTTCGCCGCCGTTGATTCCGGATGCGCTGATCCGCAGCGGGTGGTGGCCCTCGGCCGCGTCGTGACGCAGGTCGACGCCGAGCGTGCGCAGGGCCTCGGTGAGCGGGGCGAGGGGGCGGCGGCGCATCTGGGCGGAGGCGTCGAAGCGATACGTGCCGGAGGCGGCGGCCGCGGTGAGCGCCGGCAGGAAGCGTGCCGTGGTGGCGCCGTCGCGGCAGTAGATGTCGGCGTCGGTGACGGCGGGGCCTGAGGGGCGGCCCTCGATGTGCCAGCGGTCCGCTTCCTGCCGGACCCGGTAACCGAGGCACGCGAGACCTTCGGCGAAGCCCTCGGTGTCGTCCGAGCGCAGGGGCCGTACGAGGGTGCTGGTGCCGTTCGCGGCGGCGGCCAGGAACAGGGCACGCGCAGTGACGGACTTGGAGCCGGGGATGTGGATGACGGTCACGGACCGTCATCCTGCCCTGTCCCGCGCGGCCGGGCGGGGTACGTCCGGTGAGTGGACGTGCGCCCGCCCGGTGGTCCGCGGTTCAGCGAACAGGGCGGTGGACGTTGTCCCGGGCGGAAGGCCCGGGAGTGGCGTCGGCGATCCACGGGCCTTCGCCGCTCGGATCGATGATGCCTTCCTCCAGCCAGGTGTACGCACCGGACAGGACGCCGTCGACCAGGCGCCGGTCCAGGTCGTCGGTGTTGGACCACAGGCGCGTGAAGAGTTCCTCGACGCGGACGCGGGACTGGCGGCAGAAAGTGTCGGCCAGCCGGTAGGCCTCGCGGCCATGGTCGTCGGAGCTGCGCAGCAGTTCGGCGCGGACGCAGGCGGCGCTCATCGCGAAGAGTTCCGCGCCGATGTCGACGATCCTGCCGAGGAAGCCCTGCTTGGTCTCCATCCGGCCCTGCCAGCGCGACATGGCGTAGAAGGTGGAGCGCGCGAGTTTACGGGCGGAGCGTTCGACGTAGCGCAGATGGGTGGACAGGTCGGGGTGTCCGGGCGGATTGAATTCCCCGTACGTACGCGGGAGTTGCCCTGGCCCTGCGACGAGCTTGGGCAGCCAGCGGGCGTAGAAGCCGGCCGCGTTCGCACCCGCTTTCGCCTTGGCGGAGAGAGGTTTGTCGGGGTCGATGATGTCCCCCGCGACCTTCAGATGGGCGTCGACGGCCTCACGGGCGATCAGCAGATGCATGATCTCGGTGGAGCCCTCGAAGATCCGGTTGATCCGCAGATCGCGCAGGAGCTGTTCGGCGGGGACGGCCCGCTCGCCGCGGGCGGCGAGGGACGCTGCTGTCTCGAAGCCCCGGCCGCCTCGGATCTGGACCAGTTCGTCGGCCATCAGACAGCCCATCTCGGAGCCGTACAGCTTGGCGAGGGCCGCTTCGATCCGGATGTCGTTGCGGTTCTCGTCCGCCATCTGGGAGGAGAGGTCGACCACTGCTTCGAGCGCGAAGGTGGTTGCGGCGATGAAGGAGATCTTGGCGCCGACGGCCTCATGCCGGGCGACCGGCCTGCCCCACTGCTCACGGACCGCCGACCACTCGCGGGCGATCTTCAGACACCATTTCCCGGCGCCGACGCACATGGCGGGCAGGGAGAGCCGTCCCGTGTTGAGCGTGGTGAGGGCGATCTTGAGCCCTGCGCCTTCGGGGCCGATGCGGTTCGCGGCCGGGACCCGGACCCGGTGGAAGCGGGTGACACCGTTCTCGAGGCCGCGCAGGCCCATGAAGGCGTTGCGGTTCTCGACGGTGATGCCCGGGGAGTCCGCCTCGACGACGAAGGCAGTGATGCCGCCCTTGTGGCCTTCCGACTTCGGAACGCGGGCCATCACGACGAGCAGGTCGGCGACGACACCGTTGGTCGTCCACAGCTTCACACCGTCGAGGATGTAGTCCGGTCCCTCCGGAACCGCCGAGGTGGCGAGCCTGGCCGGGTCGGAGCCGACGTCCGGTTCGGTGAGCAGGAACGCCGAGATGTCGGTGCTGGCCAGCCGGGGCAGGAAGGTGTCCTTCTGTTCCTGGCTGCCGAAGAGTTTCAGCGGCTGCGGTACGCCGATGGACTGGTGGGCGGAGAGCAGCGCACCGATCGCGGGGCTGGCGGAGCCGACCAGGGCGAGGGCCTTGTTGTAGTAGACCTGGGTCAGGCCGAGGCCGCCGTACCTCGGGTCGATCTTCATTCCGAGCGCGCCGAGCTCCTTGAGTCCGTTGATCACCTCGTCGGGAATCCTCGCCTCACGCTCGATGAGGGCGCTGTCTATCCTCGTTTCGCAGAAGTCGCGCAGCCGGGCGAGGAACGCCTCGCCGCGCCGGACGTCGTCCGCGGCGGGCAGCGGATGCGGATGGATCAGGTCGAGCCGGAAGCGCCCGAGGAAGAGTTCCTTGGCGAAACTGGGCTTGTGCCAGTCCTGTTCGCGCGCGGCCTCGGCCACTTGGCGCGCTTCACGCTCGGTGACCTTGGGCGTGTTCTTCGGAGCGGATGGTGCGGACATGAGGAGCTCACCTCGCCGCGTTGTGGGTGGGCGGACGCGGCCGGTCCGCGCGGAGCGCGCATGGGCGCCTGCCGAGCCGTACCAACCGGTGCTACTTGTCCTGATGTACCCGATTACCGGCACTCCCACCATCCCCCGGGCGCCGATCGGGTCGGGAGCCACTCCACTGGCCAGCCCCGCGGCGACACGGCGGTCAGACCGTGAGCACGCATCGTCGCCGGTCCGGGCGCCTCTTCCGCGTCGTGACCGCCGACACGCTCCGCGCGTGCTCCAGGTACCCGGCGCGAGCTGACACCCCACACACGCCACTGCCCCGGCGACCGGTGACGGTCG
>NZ_JBEOVN010000306.1:0-5887 GCF_040295565.1 Streptomyces sp. NPDC002785
CGGGTCCGGGAGGCGGGTCTGGGCGCGTATGCGCATCAGGACGTGCCGTTCGAGCGTCTCGTCGAAGACCTCGCACCCACCCGCTCCATGGCACGCCAGCCGCTCTTCCAGATCATGCTGGCGCTCCAGAACAACGCCGAGGCCTCGCTCGACTTCCCCGGTCTGCGGGCCGAGACGATGTCCTCGGGACACGTATCGGCCAAGTTCGACCTGGAGTTCGGTCTCAGCGAACGGTTCGGCCCCCAGGCCGAGCCGGCCGGTCTGCAGGGCAGCATCATCTACGCCACGGACCTGTTCGATCACCTGACGGCCGAGCGCATCGCCGAGCGGTTCCTCAGGGTTCTGGACGCCGTCACCGCGGAGCCGTCGGTTCCCCTCGGCCGGGTGGAGATCCTGGAGGACAGCGAACGCAAGAGCCTCATCGAGGAGTGGAACGACACGGCGCACGGCGTGCCCGCGGAGACCCTCCCGGACCTGCTGCGGAGCCAGGCGCAGCGAAGCCCCGCCGCGGTCGCTGTGCTCTTCCACGACACCGAGGCGGACACGGGACAGGACCGCGTCGAGCTCACCTACGCCCAGCTCGACGCCCGGGCCAATCGCCTCGCCCGGCTGCTCATCTCGCAGGGCGTGGGACCCGAGACCCTGGTCGCCGTCTGCATGGAGCGTTCCGCCGACCTGATCGTGGCGCTGCTGGCAGTCCTGAAGGCCGGTGGCGCGTACGTGCCGATCGACCCGGAGTACCCGGCCGACCGCATCGCGTACGTACTCGACGACGCACGGCCCGCGGCCGTTCTCACCACCCGGGCCACGGACGCGGCCCTGGCGACGGGGGACGGCACGGCGCGGATCGTGGCCGACGACCCGCGGACCGTCTGCGCACTGGCCGGCCTGGAGTCCGGGGCGATCGACGGCTCCGAGCGGCGGGGCGAGCTGCTGCCCGCACACCCCGCGTACGTCATCTACACCTCCGGATCCACCGGCCGCCCCAAGGGCGTCTGCGTCCCGCACCGGGCGGTGACGAACTTCGTCACGGCGATGGGCGACCGCTTCGCGCTGGATGCCCGGGACCGCCTGCTCGCGGTCACCACCGTGGCCTTCGACATCCATGTCCTGGAGATCTATGTGCCGTTGCTCGCAGGCGCGGGTGTGGCCGTCGCGACCCGTTCGGCGGTCCGTGACCCGCGCGCACTCGCGGCGCTGATCGGCGATCTCGACGTCACGATCATGCAGGCGACCCCGTCGCTGTGGCAGGCACTGCTCGACGAGCATGCCGATGCCGTACGGGACGTGCGCATCCTGGCGGGCGGTGAGGCACTTCCGCCAGCCCTCGCCGACCGCATGCGGGAGACGTCCGCGCGCGTCACGAATCTGTACGGCCCGACCGAGGCCACGGTATGGGCGACCACGGCCGACCTGGCCCCGGACGACCGCGGCTCCGTCGTTCCGATCGGACACCCTCTGTGGAACACCCGGGCGTACGTGCTGGACGCCGCGCTGCAGCCGGTGCCCGTAGGTGTCGCCGGTGAGCTTTACCTGGCCGGCGAGCAGCTGGCGCGCGGGTACCTCGGCCGGCCGGGTCTGACGGCAGAGCGTTTTGTCGCCTGCCCGTTCGGTGCGAAGGGCGAGCGGATGTACCGCACCGGTGACCTGGTGCGCCGGAGCGCGGACGGCGGCCTCGAGTACGTCACCCGCGTCGACGAACAGGTCAAGATCCGCGGGTTCCGGATCGAACTCGGTGAGATCGAGGCGGGACTCGAGGCCCATGACGGGGTCGCCCGGGCTGCCGCGGTCGCCCGCGACGACGGTCACGGATCGCAGCAACTCGTCGCCTATGTCGTGCCGGCCTCCGGAACGGAGGTACGGAACCAGGAACACGAGGTGCGGCAGGTCGAAGACTGGCGGAACGTGTACGACTCGCTCTACCGGGAGATGGCGCCGGACGTCGAGGCGGAGCTCGGCGAGGACTTCGCGGTGTGGACCAGTGCCTACGACGGCAGCCGCATCCCGCTGGAGTACATGCGGGAGTGGCGCTCCGGGATCGTGGACCGCGTCATGGACCTGAAGCCCCGCCGCGTTCTCGAACTGGGTGTGGGCAACGGGCTTCTCCTCGCCCACCTCGCGCCCCGCTGCGAGGCGTACTGGGGCACCGACTTCTCGGCCGAGGCGATCGACGCGCTGCGTAGAGGTGTGCGGCAGCGGCCGGACCTGCGGGACAGGGTCCAGCTGCTGACACAGGCCGCCGATGTCACCGACGGACTGCCACGCGACTACTTCGACACGATCGTCATCAACTCGGTCGTTCAGTACTTCCCCAATGCTGACTATCTCGTCGAGGTACTGAACAACGCGGTGGACCTGCTCGCACCCGGTGGCCGGGTGTTCGTCGGTGACGTGCGCAACCTGCGCCTGCACCGGTGTCTGGCCACAGCCATCGCGCTGCACCGGCACGAGCCGGAAAGCGGAGTGGACGGGGTGCGCCGGGCGGCCGAGCAGATGGTCGCGACGGAGAAGGAGCTCGTGGTCGATCCCGACTTCTTCGCCTCGCTGGGCGGCGCCTCGCAGGAGCTGGCAGACGCCGAGATCCTGGTGAAACGGGGTGTGCACCACCACGAGATGTCCCGGCACCGCTACGACGTCGTGCTGCGTAAGAAGCCCTGCGTACCAGCTGCCGCCGGTGCGCAGGAGATGGTGCGCTGGGGCGTGGATGTGACGGGCCTCGACGATCTCGCGGAACGCCTGCGGGCCGGCCGGTCCGCAGCACTTCGCGTGACGCGGGTGCCCCAGCTTGGCCTGGCCGGCGAGCTGGCGGCGCTGCGCGCCGTGGACGCGGGGGAGGACCTGGACGTGGTGCTCGCCGCGCTGAAGAGCGGCGGGGCGGGCCCGGCGGCCGCGGATGACCGGGTGCTGAACGCCGAGGACCTCTACCTGCTGGGCGAGCGCCTCGGGTACCGGACCACGGTCACGCTGAACGGGGGCGCCGACGACGGTTCCATGGACGCGGTGTTCGAGGCCCCGGCCTCCGGGGCGGAGCGGCCGGGCGGGGCCGTGAGCGTGTACCGGCCCTCGGGACCCGTCCCGCCCGGCCTGGTGTCGTACACGAACAATCCGCTGGCCCGGAACGAGGGCGGCACCCTGGCTGTCGCGCTGCGCGACCATCTGCGGGACCGGCTGCCCGAGTACATGGTGCCCTCGGCGTTCGTCGTCCTCGACGCCCTGCCGCAGACCGCCAACGGCAAGCTCGACCGGCGTGCCCTTCCGGCACCCGGGCCTGCCGTGGCCGCCCCGGGCCGGGCCCCCGAGTCCGTGCAGGAGGAGATGCTCTGCGGGGTCTTCGCCGAGGTGCTGGGGCTGCCGCAGGTCGGGGTGGACGACAACTTCTTCGAGCTGGGCGGTCATTCCCTCCTCGGAGTGCGGCTCGCCGGGCGGATCCAGTCCGTGCTGGGCGTCGAGGTCAGCATCCGCACCCTGTTCGAGGCCCCGACCGTCGATGCGCTCGCTCGGCGGCTGGCGGACACCGGACTGACCCAGGAGACCCTCGGTGTCCTGCTGCCGATCCGGACGCGGGGGTCCCGAGCACCGTACTTCCTGGTGCACCCCGCGGGCGGGGCCAGTTGGTGCTATGCGCCGCTGGCGCGGTTCACGCCCCCGGACCAGCCGCTGTACGCCATTCAGGCGCGCGGCCTCGGCCCCGTGCCGGAGGAACTTCCGTGCTCGGTCCGGGACATGGCCGCGGACTACGTCGAGCGGATCCGCACCGTGCAGAAGAGCGGCCCGTACCACCTCCTGGGCTGGTCGTTCGGCGGTATCGTCGCCCACGAGATGGCCGTCCGGCTGCAGGCCGAG
Source organism: Streptomyces sp. NPDC002785 (assembly GCF_040295565.1). NCBI lineage: Bacteria > Bacillati > Actinomycetota > Actinomycetes > Kitasatosporales > Streptomycetaceae > Streptomyces > Streptomyces sp. NPDC002785. The sequence continues at coordinate 3,844 of NZ_JBEOVN010000306.1, forward strand.
GGGCACGAGGTCGCCTCGCTGGTGATCATGGACGCGTATCCGCAGACGGAGGACGGTGCGCATGAGGCGACGGAGCCGGTCGATTTCGACGACGTGGTCGTACAGGGTGCCGGCCGCTTCGGAGCCGAACTGTCGCCGGCGGAGATCGACCGCTTCGTCAACGTCATCGCCAACAACACGTGCATACAGCGCGATCATGCGCCGGGTGTCTACGAGGGCGACGCGCTTTTGGTAGTGGCGGCGCAGGACCGCGAGGAAAGCGGTGCGGGCGGCGGTTTGTGGGCGCCGTACGTCTCCGGCACGACGGCGGAGTCCGAACTCCCCTGCCGTCACGACGACATGGCTCACCCGGACATGTTGCATCGCGTCTGGGCTGCTGTGATGGAACATTCGACCGGAAACCACAGTACGCAGATGGGAACAGAGTGAATAGCCCGGAAAAGCGTCACTACGCTCTAGTGTGTCCGTTGTGTGGGCTGAGGCAGGCGGACGACGGGCTGATGCTCTCCTGCGCCAGCGATCACGCACCGGCACTGCTGCAGACGGAGTACGAGGAGAGCGACTTCAAGCCGCTCTCGGACGTCGAAGGGTTCTTCCGGTACCGCCCCTGGCTGCCGGTCACCCGGTCCTTCGCCGGGGCGGGGCGCACGGTGGTGCTGCGCAGCGAACGTCTCTCCCGCTTCCTCGGTATGCCGAATCTGCGGATCGCGTTCAACGGCTACTGGCCGGAGAAGGACGGCTGCCTGGAGACCGGGACGTTCAAGGAACTGGAGGCGTACACGGTCCTTGGCCGGCTGCCCGAGGAGCCGACCGTCCTGGTGGTCGCGTCCGCCGGGAACACCGCGGCCGCGTTCGCCACTGTGTGTTCCCGGTACGCCGTTCCCTGCCTCCTCGTCATTCCTGGGACGGGGCTTTCCCGACTGCGGCTGCGGGAGCCGTTGCATCCGTGTGTGCGCCTGGTCGTGGTGGAGGACGCCGACTACACGGACGCGATCGCGCTGTCCGAGGAGGTGGCGAAGTGGCCGGGGTTCTCCCTGGAGGGCGGGGTGCGCAATGTGGCCCGCCGAGACGGACTGAGCACCGTGATGTACGCGGCCGTTGAGGAGTCGGGCGAGCTGCCTGAGTACTACTTCCAGGCGGTGGGCAGTGCCGCTGGGGCGATCGCTGTGCACGAGGCGGCCAAGCGGGTGCGGCGGGCGGCAGCGCCGGAGGCGGCCCTGCCGCGGCTGGTCCTCTCGCAGAACGCGGTGTTCGCGCCGATTCAGCGCGCCTGGCGGGGCGGCACACGCGACTGCCCGCCGATGGACGACGACAGAAACTCTGTCCGCGGTGCCTACGCTGACGAGCTGACGAACCGATGTCCTCCCTATGCGGTGCACTCGGGTGTGTTCGACGTGCTGACCGAGAGCGGCGGAGACGTGGTCACGGTCGACGCGGGCTCCGCCGTGGCGGCCCGGGACGTCTTCCGGGACCTGGAATCCATCGACCTCGAGCCGGCTGCCGCAGTGGCGGTGGCCTCCCTCTTCTCCGCCGTCAGGGACGGTGCGCTCGCACGCGATTCCTCCGTGCTGTTGAACGTGACCGGCGGCGGCCGGGCCAGACTGGCCCAGGATCACCCACTGGTCCAGGCCGAGCCGCAGCTGCGTGTCAGGGTGGACGAATCCTGCGATGAGGCGCTGGCCGCGATCGCAGAGCTATTCCAGGTCTCGGAAGCCGGTTCAGCGAGACACGGCGGCGGGTGACGCCGGTCGGCTCGGTGTATCACCTGCTCGTAGCGGCTGAGCTGTACTGGGATGTGTGGAGTTCCTGATGCCGGCGTGACGCCCGCGCTGGGGTGGCGTCGACGCCGGACCACCACAGCGGGACCGCGAACGTGCGTGCCAGGCGCCCCCGGCCGGACAGCCCTTAGACCGACCGGCAGATGGGGGGCGGCGTCGCGGGGCTGGGTGCGCACATCTGCCGCGTTGTCGTCAATCACCATGGCTCCTTCCCCAAGCTCTCGGCTGCGCTCGAGCAGGGGAGACCCCATCTGCCTCAATCCTCC
>NZ_JBEOVN010000307.1:0-5811 GCF_040295565.1 Streptomyces sp. NPDC002785
CACCCCTCGCGGGGTGGGCCGGAGCTCGGGTGTGAAGGTGTGAAGCGGTCAGTCGACGCTGGGCAGGATGTGTGGCTCGGCGAGGTCGTCCTCGTAGCCCGCAAGCCGGATCGGCGCGGACCTGGCCCAGACCTCGATGTTCCGCAGCTTCTCGGGCCTGCGGGGCCGCTCTCCGTGCCGTTCGGCCGGTCGCTCCTCGCGCTTCGTCAGTTCTGGTGTCGTCACCGCGCACTCCTTTGTGTCGCGTAACCCCGGGGTGTCGCCGACGCCCCGGCCTCATTACCGGGAGTCGACCACCCGCGAGGGGCAGGGGCAAGAACAGTTCGGTCGCGGTGGCGCCGGGTACAGGGCGGGACGGCGACTTGGTTGACAAGTCTTCCCCAGGACGGTCGAGGAGATTTTGTGGACTCCTCGATGACGTCCGTTCGCATCAGAGTAACCAAATGAGCGCGATCGCGCTCGATGGAATGTGTGCACTAGGTCACTTTCAGCCATCGAGTACCGAAAAGTCCCGGCCGGGAACGAGTCCCGGGCCGGGTCCACGGCGCCGCACGAACGCTGCCCGACCGGTTGACTACCAGTTGGCGGGCGCGTAGTCCTTGAGGAAGCAGCCGTACAGGTCCTCGCCCTCTTCGCCGCGCACAATCGGGTCGTAGGCGCGGGCGGCGCCGTCGACCAGGTCGAGCGGAGCGTGGAAGCCCTCTTCGGCGAGGCGGATCTTGTCGGGGTGCGGGCGCTCGTCGGTGATCCAGCCGGTGTCGACGGCGGTCATCAGAATGCCGTCCTTCTCGAACATCTCCTGGGCGCTGGTGCGCGTGAGCATGTTCAGCGCGGCCTTGGCCATGTTGGTGTGCGGGTGGCCCGCGCCCTTGTAGCCACGGCTGAACACACCCTCCATCGCGGAGACGTTGACCACATAGGCGCGCTTGGCGGCGGTCGCCGCCATCGCCGGGCGGAGCCGGCTGATCAGGATGAACGGTGCGGTGGAGTTGCAGAGCTGGACTTCCAGCAGCTCGATCGGTTCGACCTCTTCGACGGTCTGGATCCAGCTGTTGGTGTCATGCAGGTCGGGTACGAGACCGCCCGCGTCGATCGCCGTTCCGGCGGCGATCCGCTCCAGGGAGGCGGACCCGGTGACCAGGGCGAGTTCGGTGACGTCCTGCGCGCTCAGGCCTTCCTTGCGGGCGGCCGGGAGGGCCGCGACACGGTCGACGGTGCCGCTGCCGAAGGTGCCGATGACCTCGGCGGCGGGCAGCTCACCCGCCGGAAGCGGGGCGGACTCGGCGTTGACCAGTTCGCTGTACGCGTTCGCGGAGCGGCGCACGGTCTGTGCCGCATTGTTGATCAGAATGTCCAGCGGACCCTCGGCCGCGACCGAGTCGGCGAGCGCGACGACCTGGGCGGGGTCGCGCAGATCGATGCCGACGATCTTCAGCCGGTGGATCCACTCGTCGCTGTCCGGCATCGCCTTGAAGCGGCGGATCGCGTCGTTGGGGAATCGGGTGGTGATGGTGGTGTGCGCACCGTCGCGCAGCAGCCGCAGCGCGATGTACATGCCAATCTTCGCGCGGCCGCCGGTGAGGAGCGCGCGCCGGCCGGTGAGGTCGGTCCGTGCGTCGCGGCGCGAGCGGTTTTCCTTGGCGCACTGCTGGCAGAGCTGGTGGTAGAAAGCGTCCACCTCGACGTATCTGGTCTTGCAGATATAGCAGGACCGGGGCCGCTGGAGGACGCCCGCGATCTCGGCATGGGCCGAGGACGACGGCAGGACCCCCTGGGTCTCGTCGTCGATGCGGTCGGCCGAGCCGGTCGCGGTGGCCTCGGTAACTGCCTTGTCGTGCGCGGTCTTGGCGGCGCGGCGCTCCTGACGGCGGCGCTGCTTCACGGTCCTGTAGATCCCGGCCGTGGCGCGGCGCACGGCGATGGCGTCGGGGTGGTCGACCTCGACGTTGTCGAGCTCGTCGAGCACGCTCAGGCAGACGGCCAGCCGCTCCGGGTCGATACCGGGACCGAACTCCTCAGTACCGGGAGCGAGCTCCGGGCTGTCCTCTGTCACCGTCATTGCCGTTCCTCTGTCGCTTGTCACTCGTGGCGCCGACCGCCATACATGGTCCTGCCGGGCCGAACGCCCCGATCAAGTCTGCCATGTACCGGATGCTGCTCCGTTCGCGTGACTTCACAGGGGTTCGCCGCAGTTCGCGGGCGCGCGTGTGCATGGCTCGGCCCCTCCGTCTCCGTCCCCACGGCTCCTGCACGGTTCGGTCACATATGCTTCCCTGCGATACGGCCAGGGTTGAGCTGTGCCGTCCGTACAAGGGGGTGGAGAGTGGCCGAGCTCTCCGCGGGCGACTCTCCGGCCCAGCCTGTGCGCCCGGCCGCCGTCCCTGTACAGAACAGGCTTGTGCCGGTCGGCAACGGCCTCGGCAGCGGTTCGGTCTGGGACGTGAATGCCGTGATCCTGCTGGTCGAGGACGACGCCGGTGATGCGCTCCTCGTCGAGGAGATGCTCGCGGACAGCGAGCTGGACTCCGCGCTGACCTGGTGCAAGACGCTCGCGGAGGCGCGCCGGTACCTGGACGGCTGTGGGACCCCGTGCTGCGTACTGCTCGATCTGCATCTGTCCGATGTGTACGGTCTGGACGCCGTCACCCAGATCGTCGAGTCGGCGCCCGATGCGGCCATTGTGGTGCTGACCGGCAGGGCCGAGGCCGATACGGGCCTGTCGGCCGTGGCGACCGGCGCCCAGGACTATCTCGTCAAGGGCCGGCTCGATCCGGAGGCGCTGGGCCGCTCGGTCCGCTACGCCCTCCAGCGCAAGCAGGTCGAGCGGGCCGCCGCAGCGCTGCGTGCCAACCGGTTGATGGCGCAGGAGAACGCCCGCCTCGAACGCGGTCTGCTGCCCGTGCCCCTGCTGCACGACGACTCCTTCGAAGCGGTGGCGCGGTACGCGCCGGGCCGGGCGCAAGCCCTGCTCAGCGGTGACTTCTACGACGTGGTGCAGACGTCCGACGGCATGGTGCACGCGGTGATCGGCGATGTGTCGGGGCACGGGGCGGCGGAGGCGGCGCTGGGTGTCTGTCTGCGCGTGGCCTGGCGCACGGCGGTGCTGTGTGCCACCGGTCAGCTCGAGCAGGTCGGGCTGCTGGAGGAGATCCTGGTCGCCGAACGCTCCGACCCGCATGTCTTCGCCACCGTCACCTCACTGTCCTTCGCGCCGGACCGGCGTCGGGTGCGGGTGGTGCGGGCCGGTCACCCCGGGCTGCTGATGCGCAGCGGTGCCCGGGTGAGCTGGGTCGAGCCCGAGCCCGGTATGGCCCTGGGGCTGCTGCCGGGGGCGGGACGGTGGAGCGTCTCGGAGTTGTCCCTGCCCGGGGACGGCCGGCTCGTCCTGTTCACCGACGGCCTCTTCGAGGGGCGTACGGGGCCGGATTCCCGGCTGGGCGAGGACGGGCTGCTGGCCATGGCCCGCAGGCACGGGGCGCTGGCGGCCCGCGCCTTTGTGGACACCCTGGTCGACGAGGCCGCCGGGGCCGCGTCCCCGTACGGCGGTCTCGCCGACGACGTGGCCGTACTCCATCTGGGCTGGGGACGGGGTGAGCCGCGATGAGCGGCCGGGGCGCATCGCCGGCCCGTCGGCACGGCTTCGCCTCGCGCCTGTCGGTCCAGAACTGGGTCCATCTGATTCTCGCCGTCTTCGTGCTGGTCGTCTGTTCCGGGCTGACCGTCGGTGGCCTGGTGCTGTCCCGGATATCCGACCGCACCACCGAGCTGGTGGACCGCATCCAGCCCGCCCGCTCGTCGTCCTTCCAGTTGCAGAACGCCCTGCTCGACCAGGAGACCGGGGTCCGCGGATACGCGCTCACCGGTGACTCGGCCTTCCTGCGGCCGTACGAGGCGGGGATGCGGGACGAGAAGCTGCGGCTGGCCAAGGTGCGTTCCCTCGTCGGGGACGAACAGCCCTTCGCCCGCGATCTCGACCGGATCGCCGCAGCCGCGCGGGAGTGGCGCAGTCGGCACGCCGAGCCGCTGATCGCCGCGGTCCGCCGGGACGGCCCGGCGTCCGAGTCCTCGGCCCCGATCCGGCGGAGCAAGGGCGAATTCGACACCCTGCGGCGGCTGTACACCACGCAGCAGGCGCATCTCGACGCGGCACGCGACCGGGCCCGCGCCGGTCTGAGCACCGCCCGCACCACCCGTGACCAGGTGCTCATCCCGCTGGTCGTGGGCTTTCTGCTCGCGGTTGTCTCGCTGAGTCTGCTGCTGAACCGGACGGTGGGCCGACCGCTGAGCCGACTGACCGCTGCCTCGGACACGGTCCGATCCGGGGCGTTCCGTAACCGGATCGAGGTCGACGGACCGTCCGATGTGCGGGCGGTGGCGGCAGCCGTGGAGGACATGCGGCGCCGCATCGTCGAGGAGCTCGCCGAGTCCCAGGAGCGCGAGAAGCTGCTGGCGGAACAGGCACAGGAGCTGCGCCGGTCCAATGCCGAACTGGAACAGTTCGCCTATGTCGCCTCGCACGATCTGCAGGAACCGCTGCGCAAGGTCGCCTCGTTCTGCCGGCTACTGGAGAAACGGTACGCCGCGGAGCTCGACGACCGGGCGCGGCAGTACATCGACTACGCGGTCGACGGTGCCAAGCGGATGGAGGTGCTGATCAACGATCTGCTCACCCTCTCTCGTACGGGGCGGGTGCACGACAAGTGGAAGCCGGTCGACCTCGACCGGTCCCTCGACCGTGCGCTGGCCAATCTCGCACTGGTCGTCGAGGAGTCCGGTGCCACGGTCGTACGGGAGGGCCCGCTGCCCGAACTGACCGGGGACGCGACGGCGCTCTCCATGGTCTGGCAGAACCTGATCGGCAACGCGGTGAAGTTCCGCAGCCCCGGCGTACCGTGCCGGATCACGGTCGGCTGTGTACGGGACGGCGACGACTGGCACTTCTCCGTGGCGGACAACGGCATCGGCATCGCGCCGGAGTCCTCGCAGAAGGTGTTCGTCATCTTCCAGCGTCTGCACGGCAGGGAGCAGTACGAAGGAACGGGCATCGGTCTGGCCCTGTGCCGGAAGATCGTGGAGTTCCACGGGGGCCGGATCTGGCTGGAGCCGGAGGCCGCCGAGGGCACTTGTATCCGCTTCACGCTGCCGGTCGCCCCCGCCGTACCCGCGCACACCACTGCTGAACCGCTCGTCGCGGAAACAGTCGTCGGGCGGCCCGGCCATGGCTGAGATCTGCCGGGTTCTCCCCGGGGTGGGACCGTTCGTCGCGGGTAGGCGAACGTCGAGTAGCTGTCACCGAAAATCCCTGCGTCGCCCGGGCTGGAGCACATGAACGAACAGGTCACCTCGCCACCGGCCGACCGCCCCTGCGGAGACCGGTCCACGGAGGTTCTGCACAGCGCCGAGGTGTTCGACGGCGAGCCCGGCTGCATTGCGCAGGCCCGGGCTCTGGCCGACCGCTTTCTGGTCCGGCTGGCCGCCGAGTGGCTCGCGGTGTTCGGTGAGCACACCCGCAGCGATCTGCTGCTGGCAGTGAGTGAGCTGGTCACCAATGCGGACCGCTACAGCCAGGGCCCGTATCTCCTGGAGCTGGAGGGCACCGCAGAGCGCGTCAGTGTCACGGTGTACGACAGCAGCACGGCCTTGCCACTGATCTACTCACCCGACCCGACGCGCCCCGGCGGCCACGGCATGGAGATCGTGGTGGCGCTGTGCGACCGGCTGACCGCCGAGCGCGTGCCGGTGGGCAAGCGCATCCGGGCCGAGTTCGAGCTGAGCAGCTGAGCTGTGGGGGGGGGGGGGGGCCCCCCCGCC
>NZ_JBEOVN010000308.1:0-5792 GCF_040295565.1 Streptomyces sp. NPDC002785
CCCGCAACTCGGCGGCCTGTTCCACGGAAAGCTCCATGCCAGCACCAACGAGACACACAAGATCACGTAACGCTGACGGGATCACGAGACACTAGGGTCACGCTCGTGAAACTCGTCGTGCAGGTTCGCCTCCTGCCGGATGCCGCGCAGGCACCGGCCCTTGAGGCGACCCTGCGCGCGGTCAACAAGGCGGCGAACCGGGTGTCGTCCGTGGCGTTCGAGCACTTCGGGCTCAAGGCCAGGGAAACCCTGCTGCGGAAGCTGTGTTACGGCGAACTCAAGGCCCGTGGGCTGGGGGCGCAGGCCGCGCAGCACGTCATCAAGCGCGTGTGTGACGCCTACACCACACTGCGCGCGAACATCCGCAACGGGAACCTCGGGCCCCAGGGGTCGAAGCGGCGCCGGAAGGCGGAGTCGAAGCCGATCGTCTTCCGCCCCGATGCGGCGCACACCTACGACGACCGGTGCCTGTCCTGGCAGTACGACGCGCAGAAGGTGTCGGTCTGGACCCTCGCGGGCCGGGTGAAGAACCTGAGGTTCGCCTGCTCATCCAAGGCGCTCAAGCAGCTCGCCGGGCACCGCAAGGGCGAATCCGACCTGGTGGTGCGGGACGGCAAGTGGTTCCTGGTTGCCACCATCGACCTGCCCGAGCCGGAGGTTTTCGAACCGAAGGACTTCATCGGGGTGGACGGGGGCATCGTCAACCTCGCCACCACCTCGGACGCAGACAACCACTCCGGCCGCAGACTCGGCCGCTACCGCAGGTGGCAGGCCCGCAAGAAGGCCGAGATCCAGGCCAAGCGCACCCGCTCATCCAAGCAGCTCCTCAAAAAACGCGCCCGCCGCGAGGCGAGGCACGCCACCCACATCAACCACAAGATCTCCAAGCAGACGGTTGCCGTCGCGCAACGCACCGAACGCGGAATCGCCCTCGAAGAACTGAGGGGTATCCGCGAGCGGGTCACGGTTCCTCGCGACCAGCGGGCCCGTCTGTCCTCCTGGCCGTTCCACCAACTCGGCGCATTCCTCGCATACAAGGCCCGCCGGGCCGGAGTGCCGTTCATCGAGGTGGACCCGGCCTACACCTCGCAGCGCTGCCCGCGCTGCGGTCACACCGCGAAGAACAACCGCCCTTCGCGTGATCATTTCTCTTGTCGTCGGTGCGGCCTCGCTGGGCCGGCCGACCACGTCGCCGGGGTGAACGTGCGCAACCGCGCACGCTCGGCGTGGGTATTCGTCAACATGCCCGATCCGCTCCCGGCCCGGGCCGGGAGCGGTAGATGTGACCCGTGACCGCCCTGTCGTAGGGGGCAGTCGGGAGCATAAACAAAGCCGTATCGAACCGAGTCAGCAAGCTCGGTCGTTTACGGCCGAGTAGTTGACCCCCGGTCCAGATAGGCGAGCACCGCAAGAACACGGCGGTTGTCGTCGTCGGACGGTGGCAGGCCGAGCTTCCCGAAGATGTTCGAAGTGTGCTTGGCCACCGCCCGCTCCGTGATCACCATCTGCGAGGCGATCGCCGCGTTCGAACGGCCCTGCGCCATCAGCTCCATGACCTCCAGCTCACGTGGAGTCAGCCCGCCCATCGGCTTGTCCTGCGAACGCCGCGACAGCAACTGTGAAATCACCTGCGGGTCCATCGCGGTGCCGCCCGCGGCGACCCTGCGTACCGCATCGATGAACTGCTCCGCGTCGAAGACCCGGTCCTTGAGCAGATAGCCGATGCCCCCGTTGCCGTCCGCCAGCAGCTCGCGCGCGTACAGCTGCTCCACGTGCTGCGAGAGCACGAGCACCGGCAGCCCCGGCCGGGCCTTCCTGGCCGCCAGGGCGCACTGCAGCCCCTCGTCCGTGTGGGACGGCGGAAGGCGGACGTCTACAACGGCGACATCCGGCTCCAACTCGGCCAGCGCTCTGGTCAGTTCGGGCCCGGTCTCGACGGCTGCCGCGATCTCGAAGTCGTATGCCTGCAGCATCCGGACCAGACCATCACGCAGCAGGAAGAGATCTTCGGCTAGGACAACTCGCAAGGGATCTCCATGGTCACCATGGTGGGACCGCCCGCGGGACTGCTGACGGCCATGATGCCGTCGAATGTACCGAGCCGCCGTTCGATTCCGCTCAGGCCCGAGCCGGATCCGACCGCCGCACCGCCCCTGCCGTTGTCCGTGACGGAGACCCTCAGCATGGCGTCCGCGTGGTGGATTTCGACCCGGACGCGGTCGGCCCCCGAGTGCTTGGCGGCGTTCGTCAGCGTCTCGCTCACCGCGAAGTACGCGGCCGACTCGACCGCGGCATCCGCCCGGCCGTTCAGCTCCACCCGGACCTCCGACTCGAAGGGCAGACGCAGTGCCAACGCCCTGACCGCGTCCCCGAGTCCGCGTTCGGCGAGGACCGGCGGGTGGATGCCCCGGACCAGATCGCGCAGTTCCGTGAGGGCTTCGGCCGAGGACTCACGGGCCATGGCGAGGAGCTTCTTCGCCTGCGCCGGATCCTTCTCGATGAGCGCCTCCACGGTGCCCAGGTTCATGCCCATGGCAACCAGCCGGGCCTGCGCACCGTCGTGCAGGTCGCGCTCGATGCGCCGCAATTCGGAGGCCGCGGTGTCCACGGCCTCGTGCCGGGTCTCGGTCAGCCGGTCGATGCGCCGGGCCAGCTCCTGCTCATGGGTGGGGGCCAGCACTGAGCGGGCGATCACGAAGTGCAGTCGCAGCAACCGTTCATTGACCAGCACGCCGGTCGCGAAGAGCACCACACCGAGCGCGGCGGCGGCAAGACCCGTCGCCTGGCTGTCGACCGGAACGAACGCGTACCAGCAACGGTCGTCGGTGAAGACCCGCCACAGGCCCGCCGCCAGGACGAAACCCTCCACCGGGTAGAGCAGCAGCGCGACGGCCACGGTCGACACCACATAGCCGGCCGTCATGTCGACCAGCAGCCACCGGATGTCCCGCCAGGTCGCCGGGTCCTTCAGCAGCAGCGTGGTCCGCTCCACCTGACCGGTGAATCCGGTGCGCAGATCCTTCGGGAAGGAGCGGTACGGGACCGGAATGCGGACGTCGGACCAGGTGACCGCGAGCAGCCGGCGCTGGTTGGCGTGCTTGCGGACCAGCTCCAGTACGTAGGGGGTGGTGACCAGGCCGATGCCCAGCGGGATGAAGACGATGGAGAGAACCGTCCACACGAAGAGGGTGATCGACCCGGCCAGGCTGGCGATCGACAGTACGACTCCCCGCCCGGCGGCCAGCAGCGCGCCCCTTACCCGGGTCCGTATCGCGTTCATCTCGGTCCGTCTCCCCTCGCCGGCCCCCGTATCGGGCCCGTCCGCAGACAGTCTCACCCGGCGGACTCCCCGGGCGTCAGCCGTTTCGCCACCCGGGCGGGGTGTACCCAGCACCACCCTGCCGACCTCGCCCTATGGCTCGGCGAGAGGGGGCTTCGGCGGCTGGGGCGGGCGCCGCCCCGTTCCTAGATTCATCAACGACGGATTCGCCGTCGACTTCCTCGCACTTCCTCGCACTTCCTCGTACTCCTTCCACTTCCATCTGATCCTGTCTGAACTTCTGGGGGCGAACACGTCATGAGACGCAACCTTGCGGCACGTATCGGTGTGTGGAGCGCACACCACCGCAAGACCGCCGTTCTCGGCTGGCTGCTCTTCGTCGTGCTCGCCACGGGCATCGGCGGCGCATCCGGTCTGGTCGAGATGTCCGACTCGGAGAACGCCGCGGGTGATTCGGCGCGGGCCGAGCAGATCCTCGACGACGCCGGGCTGGGGCAGCCCGCCGGCGAGCTGGTCATGGTGTCCGCCGCGAAGGCGGGTGACTGGCAGGGCGCCGCCCGCGAGGTCTCTGCCGCCATGGGGAAGACCGGCGAGGTGGCGAACCTCGCGGCGCCGATCCCTTCCAAGGACGGCAAGGACGCGCTGATCACCTTTGACATGAAGGGGGACGCGGCGACGGCGCCGGACAGGGTGCAGCCCGTGCTCGACGCCCTGTCCGCCGTCCGCGCGGACCACCCCGACGTCACCATCCACCAGTTCGGCGAGGCCACTGCGGGGAGGTGGCTCGGCGACCTGCTCTCCGAGGACTTCAAGAAGGCCGAGTTCACCGCCGTACCCCTCGCCCTGGGTATTCTGCTGGTCGCCTTCGGCGCCGTCGTCGCGGCGCTGCTCCCGGTCGGACTGGCACTGACCGCGTGCATGGCGGCCTTCGGGCTGCTGTCGCTCGCCAGCCACCAACTGCACCTGTTCCAGACCACGTACTCCGTGATGTTCCTGATGGGCTTCGCCGTCGGCGTCGACTACTGCCTCTTCTACCTGCGGCGCGAGCGCGACGAACGGGCGGCGGGACGCGATGCCGAGACGGCGCTGCGCATCGCGGCGGCGACCAGCGGCCGGGCCGTGCTCGTCTCCGGGCTCACGGTCATGGTCGCGATGGCCGGCATGTTCCTGTCCGGACTGATGCTGTTCAAGGGCTTCGCCCTCGCCACGATCATCGTGGTCTTCATCGCGATGCTGGGCTCGGTGACGGTGCTGCCCGCGCTGCTGTCCTGGCTGGGCGACCGGATCGATGCGGGACGTGTGCCGTTCCTCAACCGGCGGGGGAGCCGACGTGACAACCGGCGCGCCCGCACCAGTGGCGGGATCGCCGGCACGGTGCTGAAGCCCGTCCTGTCCAGGCCGAAGATCTTCGCGGTCGCCTCGGTCGTCGTACTGCTCGCCCTGGCCGCGCCCGCCCTCGGCATGAAGACCGAACAGCTCGGCCTGGAGAAGCAGTTCGGCTGCGACTCGCAGCTGTCGGTCGCCTACCGGCAGATCAATGAGAACTTCCCCGGTGGCCCCGCTCCGGCGCGGGTGGTGGTCAAGGCCGACAACATCGAGGCGCCCGCACTGCGCAAGGCGTTCGACGGCTTCGACAAGGTGACCGTCCACAAGGCGCAGAACGTCGCGGAGATCGAGGTACCGCTCCCCGACGGCAAGGCAGGTCTTTCCGAGCTGCGACAGGAGCGGTTGCCCGCCGCGTTCGACGGGACCGGCGCCCAGGTGTACGTGACCGGGGAGATCGCCGGGTCCGTCGACTTCAACGACCAGCTGAAGCGCGGCATCGTCCCCGTCTTCGCCTTCATCACGGCGGTGACCTTCCTGCTGATGCTGTTCTGCTTCCGCTCGTACGTCATCGCCGTGACCTCGATCCTGCTCAACCTGCTCTCCGTGGCCGCCGCGTACGGAGTGATGGTCGCCGTCTTCCAGCACGGCTGGGGGGCCTCGCTGATCGGCTCGGAGGGGGTGGGCGCCATCGAGGCATGGATTCCGCTGTTCGTCCTGGTCGTTCTGTTCGGACTTTCCATGGACTACCACGTGTTCGTGGTCTCCCGGATCCGTGAGGCCCGCGAGCGAGGTCTGCACACCCGGGCCGCGATCGACGAGGGCATCCGGCGGACGGCGGGTGCGGTGACCGGCGCGGCCGCCATCATGGTCGCGGTGTTCGCGGTCTTCGGGACGCTGTCGATGCAGGACATGCAGCAGATGGGCGTCGGCCTCGCCGTCGCGGTGCTGCTGGACGCCACGATCGTACGGATGATCCTGCTGCCCTCCGTGATGGCGCTGCTGGGGGAGCGGAACTGGCGGACCCCGCGCGGACTGACCCGACTGCCGGTCCTGGAGCACGGCGAGCCGGAGACGGGCGCGGGCTCGGGGACGGGGACGGGGACGGGGACGGCCGAGGTTCCGGTGGAGTCGGGGACGCGGGGCTGACCGACCCGGCACACGAAGCGGCCCTGGTCCGGTACGTACC
>NZ_JBEOVN010000309.1:0-5708 GCF_040295565.1 Streptomyces sp. NPDC002785
CGCGGAACGATCCCGCGGGGGTCGCCGGCGCGGCAGGGTCAGCCGCTGTGCCCGTGATGACCACCGTGCCCGGCGCCGTGGTCGAACTTCATCGCCTCGGGCGGCATCACGACGAACGGCCGCATCATGCCCATGTCCTCGTGCTCCAGCAGATGACAGTGGTACATGAACCGCCCGTAAGCCCCGTCGAACTTCCCGAGCACCTTCACCAACTGTCCCCGAGGCACCCGGAAGACGTCCTTCCAGCCCTGTTCGTTCGGCGCCGTCGGGATCATGGTGCCGTGATCGAACATGACGGGCGAGCGGGTTCCGCCGAGCGCCGGATCGAAGCCGTCGAACGTGTACGCCTCCCGGCCCATCACCTGGAAGTCCGCCAGATGGATGTGCATCGGGTGCGTCGGGGCGCCCAGATTGAGGAACGACCACTGCTCGAACGTGTTCTCGCCGACCGTGTACCCGAGTCCGTCGTTGAAGGTCCGCGCGATCCTGCGGTACGTGCGCACCGTGCCGTCCTCGCCCTGGACCTGGACGACACCGTCCGACGGCACCTGCACGTCGCTGACGTCCTCGACCTCCGTCATCTCCCAGATCTCCGGGTGGCCGCCGCCCCCGACCGTCCCCGGCGCCGTCAGCACGACGAGCCGGTGCCCGTGCTCCACCCGGCCGTGCTCGTACCGGCGGAAGGAACCGGACAACACCTCGGGCAGCTCGAAGTCGTCTTGCCGCCCCGTCTCCCGTACGCGGAACTCCATCACCTGGGGGAACGGCACACTCGACGCCAGGTCGGGCACCCCCGCCGCGAGCTTGCCCTGGTTGACCAGTCGGACCCGGCGCCCGGCCAGCGCCGAGAAGTCGATCAGCAGGTCCATCCGCTCGGCCGGGGCGATCGTCAGCTTCGGCAGCACCTCGTCGAAATCGACCGGCACCGGGCGCGGCAGCAGCCCGCCGTCGCTCCCGATCTGCCGGATCACCCCCGGAACCGGATTGTTCTCGTCGTCGACCAGCACCAGATCGTAGATCCGGGCATTGGAGGCATTCACGAGCCGGAAGCGGTACCACGCGTCGTCCACGTCCATGTGCGGCCAGATACGGCCGTTGACCGTCGTGTACGGGCCCAGGAACGGGAGGGACACCGGCTTCCCGGTCTCCGGGTCGGCCTCGACGACCACGGTCGTCTTGTGCAGCAGCCGCCCGTTGAGCCGGCCGTCGCCATCGGTGTCCAGGTTGCGGTCGGCGAGGATCAGCGGCACCTCCCGGTCACCGGACGGCAGACCGAGCGCGTCCTCCTCGTCGTCCCTGATCAGATACGTACCGACGAGCCCGGCGTACACATTCCACCGGGTGATGTTCATGGCGTGGTCGTGGTACCACCACTGGGCGGCCTGATGGTCGTTCGGGTACTCCGACAGCTGTGCGTCGCCGAAGCCGACCGCGTTGTCCGCCCAGCCGTCGTTCCCGCCACCGGTCTGCGCACCGTGCAGATGGGTCACCGTCCAGGCGGTCAGCGCGGCGACATCCGCATTGGGCTCGACACCGTCGCGTCCCGGCCGGTTGTGCGGGGCGGGCTCGCCCTGCTTCACGGGGCCGACCTCCACGGCGGTGACCGGGTACTCGCTCCCCTTCGGGATCCGGTTGGTCCAGGCGATCCTGATCCGCTCCCCGCGCCGCACCTCGATGGTCGGCCCCGGCACGGTGCCGTTGTATCCCCACATCAGGGTCGGCGGGAGCTGCGCGTGCAGCCGCACCCAGGTGGGTGACACGGCGATCTCGGTCTCCCGGAGCACGTCACCGCTCTGCGGGCGCAGCACTGGCGGAACGGGCAACGCGTCGGTGTACGGCACGAGTCCGCCGACCGGCGCCCCGAGCGCGGTCGTCCCGGAAGCCGGTCCCGGTGCGATGGTCCGTCGGCTGGTCTTCTCCGTGATCTCGGCAATTTCGGTCAAGGTACGTCCCCCATGATCCGTCATCCCTCCGCGGGTGGACCACGGAACCCCTGCCCCCGCAGGTATCGGTTCCGTGGTCCCTCTGTACCAAAGGACCCCAGCGAACCCGGCGTAGTTCAGTGCAGCGCACCATCTGACCGAAACCGGTAGATCCCACGAGTGGACGCCAGCCGTTTCCCGCCAACGCGGCGCGCCGCCGTGACACTCTCACGGGGCGTACGGTTGTTCGTGTTCGATCTTCACGAAATGACGGAAACAGGGAGACCACGGTATGTCGCAGCAGGTGCAAGGAGTCATCGCACCGGGGAAGAACGAGCCGGTACGGGTGGAGACGATCGTGATCCCGGACCCGGGCCCCGGCGAGGCCGTGGTGAAGATCCAGGCGTGCGGCGTCTGCCACACCGATCTGCACTACAAGCAGGGCGCCATCAACGACGACTTCCCCTTCCTGCTCGGCCATGAGGCTTCGGGCGTGGTGGAGTCCGTCGGCGAAGGGGTCACGGACGTGGCGCCCGGCGACTTCGTCATCCTCAACTGGCGTGCCGTGTGCGGGCAGTGCCGTGCCTGTCTGCGCGGTCGCCCCTGGTACTGCTTCGACACCCACAACGCCAAGCAGAAGATGACGCTGCTCGACGGCACGGAGCTGTCGCCCGCGCTCGGCATCGGCGCGTTCGCCGAGAAGACCCTCGTCGCCGCCGGTCAGTGCACCAAGGTCGACCCGGAGGTGTCCCCGGCCGTCGCCGGGCTGCTCGGCTGCGGCGTGATGGCGGGCATCGGCGCCGCCATCAACACCGGGCAGGTCGGCCGCGGCGACTCGGTCGCCGTGATCGGCTGCGGCGGTGTCGGTGACGCGGCGATCGCGGGCGCGCGGCTGGCCGGCGCGGCGAAGATCATCGCCGTGGACATCGACGACCGCAAGCTGGAGACGGCGAAGACGATGGGCGCCACGCACACCGTCAACTCCCGCTCCACCGACCCGGTCGAGGCGATCCGTGCCCTGACCGGCGGCAACGGCGCGGACGTCGTCATTGAGGCGGTCGGCCGCCCGGAGACGTACAAGCAGGCCTTCTACGCCCGCGACCTCGCAGGCACCGTCGTCCTGGTCGGCGTCCCGACCCCGGAGATGCAGCTGGAGCTGCCGCTTATCGACGTCTTCGGCCGCGGCGGATCGCTCAAGTCCTCCTGGTACGGCGACTGCCTGCCCTCCCGCGACTTCCCGATGCTCATCGATCTGCACCAGCAGGGCCGGATCGACCTCGGCGCGTTCGTCACCGAGACCATCGGACTCGGCGACATCGAGCAGGCCTTCGCCCGGATGCACGAGGGTGACGTGCTGCGTTCGGTGGTGGTCTTCTGATGGCCACCCGCATCGACCACCTCGTCACCTCCGGCACCTTCGCCCTCGACGGCGGGCAGTGGGACGTCGACAACAACGTCTGGATCGTCGGCGACGACACCGAGGCGATCGTCATCGACGCAGCCCATGACGCCGCCGCCATCGAGGCCGCGCTGAACGGCCGTACGCTGCGCGCCATCGTCTGCACGCACGCGCACAACGACCACATCGACGCGGCCCCGGCCCTCGCCGACGCCACCGGTGCACCGGTCCTGCTGCACCCCGACGACCTGCCGCTGTGGAAGCAGACCCACCCGCACCGCGCCCCGGACGGCGAACTGGCCGACGGTCAGGAGCTGGAGATCGCCGGAACGACGCTCCACGTCCTGCACACCCCGGGCCATGCCCCGGGCGCTGTCTGCCTGTACGCCCCCGAACTGTCCACCGTCTTCACCGGTGACACGCTCTTCCAGGGCGGGCCCGGCGCCACCGGGCGCTCCTTCTCGCACTTCCCGACGATTGTCGCGTCGATCAGGGACCGGCTGCTCGCCCTGCCGCCGGAAACCACCGTCCGTACCGGGCACGGCGATTCCACGACCATCGGCGCGGAGGCCCCGCATCTGGACGAGTGGATCGCCCGCGGTCACTGAGAACCGCGGCTCACCGGTCCGGGCCATGCACGCAGCCGCAGCCCGCTCTCGAAGCGGCGCGGCTCGCCCGTGACTGGATCGGTGAACTCCAGCACTTGGGCGAGGAGTTGGAGAGGGTGCGACCATTCGTCGGTCGCACCCTCTGCCCGGACCACCGGGTAGACCGGGTCATGGATGAGCGGCAGCCCCAGGCTGTTCATATGGACCCGCAGCTGATGGGTGCGCCCGGTGGCGGGCAGCAGCCGGTAGCGACCGAGACCCTCCCGGTGCTCCAGCAGCTCGATCCGGCTCTCGCTGTTCGGCTCGCCCGGCTCCTCACGGGCGGCGATGACCCCGCGCTCCTTGACGATGCGGCTGCGTACGGTCCGCGGGAAGACCAGTTCGGGGTCGTACGGTGCCACCGCCTCGTACTCCTTGCGCACTGAGCGGTCCCGGAACATCGTCTGGTACGCGCCCCGCTCCCCGGGCCGTACGACGAAGAGGACGAGGCCCGCGGTCAGCCGGTCCAGCCGGTGCGCGGGCTGCAGCCCGGGCAGGTCCAGCTCGCGGCGCAGCCGGGCCACCGCGGTCTCGGTGATGTGCCGGCCGCGCGGTGTCGTCGCCAGGAAGTGCGGCTTGTCGGCAATGACGAGATGCTCGTCGCGGTGGACGACACCGACCGGGAAAGGCACCGGCTCCTCCGGCGCGAAATCCCGGTGGAACCAGATGTACCGGCCCGTGGTGTACGGCTCGTCGGCGGGCACGGGGCCCTGCACGGAGACGAACCGGCCCTCGGCGAGCATGGAGTCCACCCGCGCCGCCCCGATCGCACCCGCGAACCGCGCCAGCAGATGATCGCGGACCGTCGCCCACCGGCCGTCCGGATCCCCGGGGAGCCGCAGCCGCACCGGATCGATCCCGTCCCGCTGCGGCAGCGGCGCCGACGGGGGCTTCGCGCGCCCCCTCACCGGGGTGCGCCGACCGGTACAGCGGTGAGCATGGTGCAGGCTCCTCGTATCGTCTCCAAAAGCCATCCGCAGCTGCCCCGTGGCTCCCCCGAACACACCATCTTTCCACAGCACGGGCACGCGACCTCGGACGCCCGGCAGCGTCACCCGCGACCGTCCCGGGCATCGAAACCGGGCCGCACGAACGACTCGTCCTCCGTGGCGGCGACTGGCGAGAAGCCGGAAGCGCCACTCCCCGTTCAGCGGCATCCGCCCGGCATCCGACCCCGCGTACCAGGCTCGCGGTTCCACCCCGCCCGATCCGGGACCCTTGTCCTCGTACCAGGGCAGGTTGGGCGTGTGTGCGGTTCATGGGACTCCTCGCTCGGCGATGGCCTCCGTGCTGCTGGACGTTGGCGAGGAATGAACCGTTTCACCAAGGGTGCTGTCCCCTGCCCTGGCCCACGTGCGACCGCGCGGGGGGCCGTGTGCGACCATGCGGGCGCAACGCGGAATGCCGAGCAGGATCGCTCCGCTCTCCGTCACTCCCGGCGGAACCAGCGGACCGCCGTCCCCGTCAGCGCGACCGTCCACAGCGCCATCACTCCGAGCTCAGCCGACGAATGCAGGCCGCCCGGCGGTCGGCGGGGCGTCCGTTTCGAGGAACGGGGCGCTCTTGCGGATCGCGCGGCCGATCGGACCTGGGGATTCGCTGGGCCGTTGGTCACGCGGTTGGCCGCGCCACAGCCCAGAAAAGCAAAAAGACCCCAGATGAACTGGGGTCTTAGCTGGTGTCCGAGGGGGGACTTGAACCCCCACGCCCGATAAAGGGCACTAGCACCTCAAGCTAGCG
>NZ_JBEOVN010000310.1:0-5704 GCF_040295565.1 Streptomyces sp. NPDC002785
TCGGGAACGAAGTTTCCTTCCGGGGGCGGGGGCGGGGGCGATGTGCGGCGGTCGTGGTGTTCCCTGCGCCCGGGGCGGCACAATTCCCGACCACCCACCCCGTGATCGGAGCGTGCCCGTGTCCGTGCCTGTCGCACTGCGTGAGGCATGGTCCACCGTCGTACCGGACATGAACGACCGGCATGGACCGCTGCCACCCCTGATGCTCGCCCTGACCGTCGTCACCGGACTGGTCGACGCCGTCAGCTATCTGGAACTCGGCCGGGTCTTCGTCGCGAACATGACCGGCAATGTGGTCTTCTCCGGCTTCGCGATCGCCGGAGCTCCCGGATTCTCGTTCGTCGCCTCGCTCGTCGCACTCGCCGCGTTCGCGGTGGGGGCGCTGCTCGGCGGCCTGATCGTGCACCGTGCCCTGACGCATCGCGGCCGGATGCTGTTGTACGCGCTCCTGGTCGAGACCGCCTGTGTCCTGGCCGCGCTGATCGTCACTCTCGCCGCCGGCCATCCGTTCGTGGGTGGGGTCCGCTTCGCGCTCATCTCACTGCTCGGCCTCGGCCTCGGCGCGCAGAACGCCGTCTCCCGGGCGCTGGCGGTCCCCGACCTCACCACCACCGTGCTGACGCTGACCATCACCGGCATCCTCTCCGACAGCCGCTTCGCCGGCGGAGGCGGCAGCAAGGCCGGACGACGGGTGCTCTCCGCCGCAGCGATGATGACCGGCGCGCTCGTCGGGGCCATGGCCGTGCTGCACGGACACCCGAGACTTCCCCTGCTGCTGGCCCTGGCCGTCCTGGCCGTCGCGAGCACCGCTGCGACCGTCCTGGCGCGCGCCGATGCCCCCTGGGTCCGCCCGATCGTCAGGAAGTGAGGGACCGCAGATGGTCGGCGGTCGCCCGGTCGGCGGGCAGGAACGTCTCGATGGCCAGCTCGGCCACCGTCACATCCATCGGGGTGTTGAACGTCGCGATGGAGGCGACGAACGAGAGCACCTGCCCGCCGTGCTCGATACGCAAGGGCAGCGCGAAAGGCAGGGGCGACGCGGGGCCGGCTCCCGCGTTCTCCCCGACAGAGCTTCCGGCGCCCCCAGCGCTCCCGCCGGTCTCGGCATCCTCTGCCCCGTCATTACCTTCCGGTGCCGGATAGCCCGCGACCTCCTCGTACAGCTCACGCAGCTCCGCAGACCGGGCCAGGGCGATCTGACGCTCCATCTGTGCCAGCAGATCGGCCCGCCAATCCCGAAGATTACGGATGCGCGGAGCCAGGCCCTCCGGGTGGAGAGTGAGCCGCATGGCGTTCAGCGGCGGGGCCAGCAGATGCCCGGCCACGCCCTCCAGCAGCATCTGGATACCCCGATTGGCCGCCACCACGTTGTACAAACCGTCGACGACAAGCGCCGGGTAGGGGTCGTACCCCTGGAGCAGCCGCTCCATCCCCTCGCGCAGAGCACCGAGCGCCGGGTCATCGAGCGCGGTCTGCGCGTAGCGGGGCGCGTAACCGGCCACCACCAGCAGGGCGTTGCGTTCCCTCACCGGGATGTCGAGATGTTCGGCCAGCCGCAGGATCATGTCCTCGCTGGGGCGGGAGCGGCCCGTCTCGATGAAGGAAATGTGCCGGGCCGACGAATCCGCGCGGAGCGCCAGCTCCAGCTGGCTGATCCGACGCTGCTCCCGCCAGCTGCGCAGCAGCGGCCCTACCCCCGTGTCAAGCGCGACAGTTGTCATACCAAGACCGTAACGTCACCGGCACCGCCGACCGGCACCGATCGCTCGTGAGGGAGTCGCAGCATGCCCGCCGCACCACTGTCGCAGAAGGAGATCGAGGACCGTCTGGGCGACCTGCCAGGCTGGTCACTGGAGGAGGACCGGATCACCTGCACCTACCGGCTCCACACGCACTTCGCCGCAGTCGGGCTGACCGTGCATGTCGCCCAGATCCAGGACGAACTGAACCACCACTCCGATCTGACGCTCGGATACAACACCGTCACCCTGTCCGTGAACACCCACGACGCGGGCGGGGTGGTCACCGAGAATGATCTGAACCTGGCCGCGCGGGTGGTGGCGATCGCCGCCGGGCACGGCGTGAGGTAGCCGGATGGGCGGGCACGCCGCTGAACACAGGGCCGGGAGGCCGGCTCGGGCCGGCAGGCGGGCGACGTGCAGTCGCGCTGCGGCGCACGTCGCCCCTGCGCGATGACATGTCACATCGCGACGCCGAAACGGGGACGCGCGCTCGGCGTGTTCGGCACGGACGCCTCGTACGGCATGGCTCAGGTCGCTCGGCAGCGGATCGCCGCGTCGACGCGCGCCGGCTGCCACTGGCGGACGTGGCGGTGGACGCGGTCACATGGGTGACCAGCGCGCGGTCCTCGCCGGGTTCGCCGAACTGCTGCGCCCCGGTGGGACCGTCGCCCTGGTCGAGGGCGGTCTGCCGCCCCGCCGGCTCCCGCGTGACATCGGCATGGGGCGGCCGGGGCTGGAGGCCAGGCTCGACGCGATCAACGCGGACTGGTTCGAGGACATGCGGGCGTCACTGCCCGGCACCAAGCGGGAGACCGAGGACTGGAGCGCTATGTTCAGCGCGGTGGGTCTGGACCCGCAGGGCACCCGCAGCTTCCTGCTCGACCTTCCGGCACCGCTCTCCGAGCCGGCCCGTGACCACGCCATCGCCGAGTTCGCCCGTCGGCGCGAGATATTCGAAGAGTCCCTGACGGCCGAGGACATTTCCGTACTGGACCGGTTGCTCGACCCCGAGGACCCGGCCGGACTGCGCCGCCGCCTCGATGTCTTCCTGCTCACGGTCCGTACGGTGCACCTGGCCCGACGCGGATGACCTGTGCTGACCTGCTAGGTTCCCGGGACACAGCGGACCGGGCAGGCCGGTGCGCGGGGACCGGGGAGCGGGAGACGAACGCATGGGCGTATTCCTGAGTTGGCTGGCCCGCCGCCACGGGCTCGGACTGACCGTGCTCGCGGGCCGCAGTGCACTCGACCGCAAAGCGGTGTGTGCGCACAACATCGAACTGGCCGACCCCACTCCCTGGCCCAGCGGCGGCGAGTTGCTGCTGACCACGGGCCTGAGGCTGCCCGGGACACCCGGGCAACGTGCCTGCGTGGCACGGCTGACCGGTGTCGGGGTGGCCGCCGTAGCGTTGGGCACCGGCCCGTCCCATGCGCAGGTCCCGGCCGCCGCTGAGACTGCCGGGGCCGATCCCCATGTGCCCTTCGGCGGATCACGGCACAGCGGCTTCGGCCCGCGCGAACAGGGCAGCGCCGCACGGGACTTCTTCACCACCACGACCACGGTGTACGTACGAGGCTCCCGGACGGTGACCCTATGAACGCCTCCGTTCCCGGCCCCCTGTCCGGTGTCGTGGTCGCCGACTTCGGGCGGGTGCTGGCCGCCCCGTACGCCACGATGCTCCTCGCGGACCTGGGCGCCGATGTCATCAAGGTGGAACGTCCGGGCTCCGGCGACGACACCCGGGCCTGGGGCCCGCCGCGTGCCCATGACGAGTCCACCTACTTCCTGTCCGTGAACCGCAACAAGCGGTCCTTCGCCATCGATCTCGGCACGGAGGAAGGACGCCGCGACGCCCATGAACTGGTGCGCCGCGCCGATGTGCTCTTCGAGAACTTCCGCCCCGGCACGATGGACAAGTACGGGCTCTCCTACGAGGAGGCCCACACGCTCAACCCCGGCATCGTCTACTGCTCGGTAACCGGTTTCGGAGCCGGGGAGGGCGCCGCGCTTCCCGGCTACGACCTGCTGCTGCAGGCGGTCGGCGGGCTGATGAGCGTCACCGGGGCCGCACCTGACCGGCCCGTCAAGACGGGCGTGGCACTGGTCGACGTACTGACCGGCCTGCATGCGGCCGTGGGGGTCCTGGCGGCGCTGCGTCACCGCGATGCGACCGGCGAAGGCCAGCACGTCGAGGTCAGTCTGCTCTCCTCACTGCTGTCGAGCATGGTCAACCAGGCGGGCGGGTACACCCTGGCCGGCGAGGTACCGGGCATCCTCGGCAACCGTCACCCGTCCATAGCCCCGTACGAGGTGTACCGGGCTGCGGACGGGCCGCTGGTCGTCGCCGTCGGCAACGACCGGCAGTTCCTCGCCCTGTGCCGCGGCCTGGGCGCAGAGGACCTCGCCGCCGACCCCAGGTTCACCTCGAACGCGGACCGGGTCGCGCACGTCGATGCGCTGGCCGAGGAGATCTCCGCGCGGCTCGCCCTGCGTACCGCCGCCGAGTGGTTCGACCTGCTCACCCCGCTCGGCGTGCCCTGCGGTCCGGTCAACGACCTCGCAGGCGCCTTCGACCTCGCCGAACGCCTGGGCCTGTCCCCGCGGGTCACACCGGCCGACGCGGACCCCGACGACCCCATGCGCCTGGTGGCCAACCCCATCGGGCTGTCCCGTACCCCGCCACGTTACGAGCGGCGCCCGCCGCGGCTCGGCGAGCACACCGAGGACCTCAGGCGCTGGCTGGACAGCTGACCACCCGGCCGGCCCGCCTCCGTACACCGCACTCATTTCGATCCACACCAGCAGCCCGGGGACCGCGCGGACCGCTGTCCTGCCTGAACGAGGCCAGGTTCGGGATCCTGTTCGGCGCGGTCCGCGCCGGGCGCGACTGCCTGCAGGCGGCGCTCGACTACGCCGATTCGCGCATCCGGTTCGGCAAGCCGATCAGCGCCTTCCAGCTCACCCAGCGCAAGTCGGCCGACATGGCGCTGTCGCTCGGCAACACCGCACTGCTCGCGCTGCGTCTGGGACGCCTCAAGCCTCCTGGCCCGGGGCGTCCCGCTGCTCGCGCACGCCGCGGGCCGGGCACTGTGCTCCGGACAGAGGGGAGTATCGGATACGGCCGGCGGCGCCGTGGAACGAGCGCTCACCTGCGGCCAACGGGCACCCGGCAACCCGGGCAGCGTTCTTCGAGGTGCTCTATCGACGCGTCACTGCAGGTCAGGACGGGCAGGACCGCGGATGACGGGCATTCAGGACGGTGGTGTACGGCTCCTTCCCGGGCCGTGTCAACAAAGACACGCCGCCGCAAGGGGTGACCGGGCATCAGTAAGTCGCCTGGACAGGCTAATGGCGCATCAATTCGCCCATAAATAAGGGTGATTGGCAGCTTGTCGGATTATCTGGAAATGGCATTCGGGTGTCTCGTGTACCCCGATCGGCGCCCCGGCGCCGACCCTTCAACGTGTCCGATATGACAGCTATCGGGACCGTAAGTACGTTCAATCACGGGTCGGCTACTCGGTCGACCTCTCTGAGACAGGAGAAGTGACATGGTTACGCGTTCAACCGTCGTTACAGCCGCTCTCGCGGCCGCCGCGGCACTGGCCGCCACCGGCATCACCTACGCCTCGGCCGCCTCCTCCGAGCCGGCCCAGGCTGCCCCGGTCGTCCAGCAGGCCGCCGCCCCCGCATCGGCTCTCAATGGCGGCGACGCCGGCAAGGGCGGCGAGGGCAAGGGCAACGAGGGCGGGGGCTACGAGAAGGGTGGCGAGCGAGGCGGCGAGCGGGGCGGGGAGCGGGGCCGCGAGCGGCGCCACTTCGAGGGCCGCATCCACATCAACGAGCGCACCTACACCGCGGAAGCGGGCGGCTGCGTCACGGTGGTCAGCGGTCTCGGTTCCAAGAGCCTCAACATCCGCAACGACAGCCGCCGGACCGTCGAGGTCTTCCGTGGGGCGAC
>NZ_JBEOVN010000311.1:0-5624 GCF_040295565.1 Streptomyces sp. NPDC002785
ACACGCCCATGGCCGTGAGCGGCAGGTACACAAGTACGTACGGTGTACGCCACCGGGGTCGGCGGCTCCGTGTCCAGCGCGCGGGCAGACGATCGGCTGGCTAGCGTGAAACACCGGACAAGCCGCCGAGTGCGAAGGAGTCGAAGTCATGGCTGTACAACCGGAGGGCACGCCGTGCTGGGCCGACGCGATGTTCCCCGACATCGACGCAGCGAAGAGGTTCTACGGTGATGTGCTGGGCTGGACGTTCGGCGAGTCCTCGTCCGAGTTCGGCAACTACACGCAGGCGTACGCCGACGGCAAGGCGGTCGCCGCCGTCGTGCCTCCGATGCCCGGCCAGGAGGGACACCCGGCCTGGTGTCTGTATCTCGCCTCGCCGGACGCCGCAGCCACCGCCGCGAAGATCCGTGAGAACGGCGGCGAGACGCTGATGGACCCCATGGAGGTGGGCGAGTTCGGCACGATGCTGCTGGCCCGCGACCCCAGCGGTGTCACCTTCGGCGTCTGGCAGGCGGGCACCCATGAGGGCTTCGAGGCCCAGCGTGTGCCCGGTGCGTTCTGCTGGGCCGAGGTCTTCACCCGGGAGCCCGAGAAGTCGGACGCCTTCTTCCCCGCCGTCTTCCCGTACAGCATGGTGAAGATGGAGGACGACGCCATCGACTTCAGGATGTTCAACCTCGGCGACAAGACGGTCATGGGGCGGATGAAGATGGGCGACGAATTCCCGCCCGAGGTGCCGCCGTACCTGAATGTGTACTTCACCGTCGCGGACTGCGACGCGGCCGTGGCGAAGGCGACCGAGCGCGGGGCGATCCTGCGGTTCGGCCCGATGACCATGCCCTTCGGCCGCTTCGCGGCGCTGACGGACCCGCAGGGCGCGGCGTTCTCCGTGATCGACGTCGACACGGCCGAGGGCGAGGTGCCCAAGACGTCCCCGGTGTCCTGACCCGGCCGGGACCACGGGTCCGTGCCCCGGCTCACCCCCCGGCGCGCGGCACCACCAGACCGGATTCGTACGCCGCTACCACCGCCTGAGTGCGGTCGCGCAGACCGAGTTTGTTCAGGATGCGGCTGACGTGGGTCTTGACCGTCTCCTCGCTGACGCTCAGCCGGGTGGCGATCTCCGGGTTGGACAGGCCCTCGGCGATCAGGCGCAGTACCTCCGTCTCGCGCGGGGTGAGCGCGGTGAGCCCGACTGCGGGCACGGCGGCGGGCCTGCGGCGCAGTCGGGCGAATTCGCCGATGAGGCGGCGGGTAACGGTGGGCGCGAGCAGGGCCTCGCCCGCGGCGACCACGCGTACCGCGTCGAACAGGCGCTCGCGCACTGCTGGCGGGGCGGCGATGTTCCGGCTGCGGGACGCGTGAGGGGTGGGCGCGCGGCGCGGGTGTACGGCCGGGCCCCCGGACGGGCCGTCCCCCGGCCCTCACGCCCCCAGCCGCTCCAGCAGGGCGGGGAGATCGGCGAAGGAGTCGATCACATGGTCCGGGGTGCCGTCGGCCGCCCGGTGTGTCTCGGGGAGGTACTTGCCGGTCCTGACGAGTACGCCGGTGAGCCCGGCGCGCTGAGCGGCCAGGACGTCGGACTCGATGTCGTCGCCGACCATCAGGGCGTGGGACGCGGTGGCGCCGAGGTGTGCCAGGGCCGTGGCGAAGAACGACGCGGCGGGTTTACCGGTGATCTCCGCCTCGACGCGGGCGGCTCGCTCCAGCCCCAGGAGGAAGGCTCCGGTGTCGAGGTCGAGCCCGGCGGCCGTGCGCCAGTACATGTTCCGGTGCATGGCGACGAGCCGGGCACCGCGCTGCACATGACGGAAGGCGCGGTTGAGCGCCGCGTAGGTGAAGGCGTCCCCGGCCCCGCCGAGGACGACGACGTCCGGCGCCCCGCCATGAGCCGAACGGGATTCCTCCTCGTCCTCGTCGACGAGTGTCACGCCCGCCAGATCGTCCCGGACGTCGCCGGTGCTGATCAGCAGGCAGCGGGCTCCGGGATGGTGTTCTCGCAGGTGGGCGGCGGTGACGGCGGGGGCGGTGAGAATGTCGTCGGCACAGACGGGGAAGCCCTCACCCACCAGTTTCTCGGCGATCGAGGCGCGGGTGCGGGAGGTGGTGTTGGTGACCAACGCCAGCGGGAGACCCGCCTCGCGCAGCCGCTCCATGGCCGCCACGGTGCCGGGCAGCGGCTTCCAGGACACCGTGAGCACACCGTCGATGTCGATCAGGACCGCTCCGATTCGTTCCATGCGACCGACCCTCCCCGAGTTGCGCGACCGCCGCACATGGAGTTGTTTCGAAGTAGGAGCAGGTGGGGTGTGTCCCACGTGGTCCCTACTCTCCCCTGTTTGGGGGTGAACCACCGTGCTGTTCGCCGACCGCGAGGACGCGGGACAGCAGCTGGCCGAGGCGCTCCGGCATCTGGAGCGGGAGAACCCCGTCGTGCTGGGCCTGCCCCGCGGCGGAGTCCCGGTGGCCTTCCAGGTGGCGCAGATGCTCGGCGCCCAGCTCGACGTGATCGTGGTCCGCAAACTCGGCGTGCCGCACCACGAGGAAGTGGCGTTCGGCGCCATCGGCGAAGGCGGGGTGCGGGTCATCAACGAGGATGTCGTCAGCCACATCCTGGCCGGGAAGCAGGATCTCGCGGCGATCGAGCGGGTCGAGGCGGCGGAGCTCGTACGCCGGGCGCAGACGTACCGCGCGGGCAGGCCGCGCACGCCGCTCGAAGGCCGGACCGTCATCGTCGTGGACGACGGCGTCGCGACCGGCGCCACTGCCGAGGCCGCCTGCCAGGTGGTACGGGCACAGAACCCGGCCCGTCTGCTGGCAGCCGTACCGGTGGCGCCACCGGACGCGGTCGACCGGCTGCGGCAGTGTGCGGACGAAGTGGTGTGTCTGTCGACGCCGCGCCTGTTCTTCGCCGTCGGCGAGTGGTACCGGGACTTCTCGCAGACCTCCGACGAGGAGGTCGTCTCCCTGCTGACACAGGCCCAGTACAGCGGGCATGTGCCGCCCGGCAGCGACTGAGACCGACCGGGCGGCACATGGAGGGGGCGGCGTCGCCCCGCTCATCGGGCGCAGTACGTGTCCCCCTCCGGCCGCGTCCCCGTCGTCAGGAACGTGGTGACCGCGAGGTCGCCACAGGCATTGCCGTTGCCCAGGTAGACGCCGTGCCCGCCGTGGTCGACCGCGACCAGGCGGGCCCGGTCGCCGAGGGCCTCGCGCATCTTCAGGGCGCCGGAGTACGGGGTCGCCGGGTCGCGGAGGCCCTGGATCATCAGGATGTTGGACGGTCCCTCGTCCGTGATCCTGGTCGGCCGCTCCACGGAGGCGTCCTTCCAGAAGGCGCACGGTGTGATGTTCACCGGCATTCCGGCGGTGAGCGGGTGCTTCACGCGGTCGGCGGCGACGGCGCGCCGGTACGACGGGATGCTGCCCGGCCAGCGCACGTCGTTGCAGATCACGCCGATCGTGACCGCCGCGTCCTGGTCCGGCATCGGCCCGGCCAGTTCGGCGGGCAGGACGGGCTTCACCGACGCGTCCCGGGCCTCCTGAACGAGCCCGGCCAACCGGGCGAAGGCACTGTCCCTGTACAGGGCGAGCTGGATCGCCTGCCGCAGCCGGTTGCCGGTCAGCGGGACGCCCGCCGTGGTGGACTCCTTCGGCTCACGGTCCAGTCGCGCCGCCAGCTCCAGGACCAACGGCCGTACATCCTCGGCGCGTTCGGCCAGCCGCAGCCCCTCCGCCTCCCGGGCCGGATCCGCGGCCCATCGTGCGAAGTCGGGGAACCGGTCGTCCACGCCCACCGCCATGTTGGCCAGCCAGCCCTGCGCGACGCGGGACGGGTCGGGGTCGCCGCTGCTGTCCAGCACCCAACGGTCCGTGTGCTGCGGGTATTTCTGTGCGTATACGGCGCCCACATAGGTGCCGTACGAGGTCCCCCAGGCCGACAGTTTCTTCTCGCCCAGCGCCTGCCGGAAGCGGTCGATGTCCCGTACCTCGTTGACCGTGGTGAAGCTCCGCAGCAGCGCTCCCCCGTTGCGGGCGCACGCCTCGGCGACCCGTCGCGACCGTTCCACGTTCTCGGTGATCGAACCGTCGGCGGCGGGCCAGGACCGCAGATGCACCAGCTCCCGGTCCTCCGGGGCGAGCCCGCAGCTCGCCTTCGTGCTTCCGCCGGTGCCGCGCGGGTCGAGGCTGACGATGTCGTACTGCCCCGCCGTCTCCCGCTGCAGTTGCTCCCCCTTCTGTGTCACCCGCTGCACCCCTGACGAGCCGGGGCCACCGGGGATCACCAGCAGCGTCCCGCGCCGGGCCGAGGGGCGGTCGCTGCGCACCCGGGTCACCGCGAGACCGAGCTGCGGGCCGTCCGGGTCCCGGTAGTCGAGCGGTACGGGCAGCTCGGCACACTCCTGCGTCGCGGGGCCCCCGGTCTGGGCACAGGACCGCCAGGTGAGTGCGGGTACGGAGGCCGTGTTGGCGGTCGTGGCGGCGCCGTCGGCGCGGGCCGGCGGGGTCACGGCCCCGGTGAGGGCGGTGGCGGCAGCGGTGACGGACAGGGCGATGAACGCGGCAGATCTACGGTAAGTCGTCATGCCGCAAGCCTTGTTGAGCCGGGACGATCGGCCCATCCGGGAGGCATGACGGCAGGGAGTGGGGTTAGCCCCCGGACTCCCCGCCCGAAAATCAGTGGTGGTCTCTGCCGAACAGCAGCTTCCACGGTGCGAGGGCGGACTCGATCTGCACGTTCAGGCCGAGCTTCGATTCGCCCGCGACCCGCTCCTCGAATCGGATCGGCACCTCGACGATCCTCAAATGACGCTTGACCGTGCGGTAGTTCATCTCCACCTGGAAGGAATAGCCATTGCTTCGGACCGAGGGCACATCGATCGCCTGCAGCGTCGATGCCCGCCAGACCTTGAAACCGGCGGTGGCGTCCTTCACCCGCAACCGCAGGATCGCGTTCACATAGAAATTCGCCCATGCCGAGAGCGCCTTGCGGTGCCACGGCCACTCCGTGGCGAGTGAGCCGCCCGTCACATAGCGGGAACCGATCACCACGGCGGCGTCCTCGGCGAACAGCGTCTCGATCATGACCGGGAGTCTCGACGCCGGATGGGAGAGGTCGGCGTCCATCTGGACCACCACGTCCGCGCCCTCGGCGAGTGCACGCGTCATCCCCGCCACGTAGGCGCGGCCCAGCCCGTCCTTCTCCTTGCGGTGCAGCACGCCGACCGTTTTGGCGGTGTCGGCCGCGAGCTTGTCCGCGACCTCGCCCGTACCGTCGGGGGAATTGTCGTCGACCACGAGAATATGCAGGTCGGGCAGGCCCAGATCCGCCAGGAGATTCACGAGGACGGGCAGATTCGTCCGCTCGTTGTAGGTGGGCACGACCACAACAATCTTCGGCGAGGTCTTCTCCACGGCCATTTCCTCGTGTCCTCTTGCAGTGCTTTTTCCTTCTCCTGGCGCAGTCTCCCGTGAAACGCTGATGCCCCCGGTAGTTCCCCGGCGCTTCCCCGCGCAGGATCGCGCGAGCCCAAGGGCTGTCCCGTAATCCCTGGCGGGCGCGCGACGACAGCTACGGCACCTCGCCGCGTTGTCGGAACGTCCGCATACATCCAGTATGCGGA
>NZ_JBEOVN010000312.1:0-5581 GCF_040295565.1 Streptomyces sp. NPDC002785
CGTCGCTGGTCGCCCTCCACCTGGCGGTGCAGTCGCTGCGGTCGGGGGAGTCCTCGCTGGCCCTGGCGGGCGGAGTGACGGTGATGACCTCGCCGAGCTCCTTCGTCGGGTTCTCGCGGCAGCGCGGCCTGGCGGCCGACGGCCGGTGCAAGTCCTTCGCGGCGGCGGCCGACGGAACGGGCTGGTCCGAGGGTGCCGGGGTGCTGCTCCTGGAGCGCCTGTCGGACGCGGTGCGCAACGGACGCCGGGTGTGGGCCGTGGTGCGCGGTACGGCCGTCAACCAGGACGGCGCGTCGAACGGCCTTACAGCCCCGAACGGCCCCTCCCAACAGCGAGTCGTCCGGACGGCTCTGGCGAACGCCGGGCTGACAGTCGCGGATGTGGACGCGGTGGAGGCCCACGGAACCGGGACCCAGCTGGGTGACCCGATCGAGGCGCAGGCACTGCTCGCCACGTACGGGCAGGGCCGTGACGCTGAACGGCCGCTGTGGCTGGGGTCGTTGAAGTCCAACATTGGGCACACACAGGCAGCTTCCGGTGTGGCCGGTGTGATCAAGATGGTCATGGCGCTCCAGCACCGGGTGCTGCCGCGCACCCTGCACGTGGACGAGCCGACCCCCCAGGTGGACTGGACGGCTGGGGCCGTCGAGTTGCTGACGCAGGCGCGTCCTTGGCCGGAATCGGACCGTCCGCGCCGGGCGGGTGTCTCGTCCTTCGGGGTCAGCGGCACCAACGTCCACGTGATTCTGGAGCAGGCTCCGGAGCAGGCGCGCGAGGACACGGCCGAGGCCGAGGTCCCGGGACCGGTTTTGCTGGTGCTGTCGGCTCGCAGCCGGGCTGGACTCGCGGGACAAGCAAGGAAGTTGGCTTCGTTCCTGTCGGAGCGGCCGGATGCGGGTCTGGCGGAGACGGGGCGCGCGCTGGTCGGGACACGGAGTGCCCTGCCCGACCGCGCGGTGATCGTGGCGGACGGCCGCGCCGAGGCACTGGCCGGGCTCGAAGCGCTGGCGCGGGGTGAGTCCATGCCCGGTGTGGTCACCGGAGAGGGCGCGGACGGCGGTCGGACGGCCGTTCTGTTCACCGGGCAGGGAAGCCAACGAGCGCAGATGGCCCGGGAGTTGCATGAGAGGTTCGAGGTGTTCCGGGACGCCTTCGACGCGGCGTGCGCGGCGCTGGACGAGCGGCTGGCCGGGCATGTGGAGCACTCCGTCGCGGAGGTCGTCTTCGGAGCCGAAGCGGGTGTGCTGGACCGGACGGTGTTCACCCAGGCCGGGCTGTTCGCGGTGGAGTCCGCGCTCTATCGCCTCTACGAATCGTGGGGCGTCACACCGGACTACCTTGCGGGCCATTCGGTCGGTGAGCTGAGCGCCGCACATGCGGCAGGCGTGCTGTCGCTGGAGGACGCGGCGACGATGGTGGCCGCGCGTGGCCGGCTGATGCAGGCCCTGCCTTCCGGTGGGGCGATGGTGTCGGTGGCCGCGCCGGAGGATGCGGTACGTCCGCTGCTGTCGGCGGGAGTGGATGTCGCGGCCGTGAACGGGCCGTCCTCGCTTGTGATCTCCGGCGTGGAGTCGGAAGTCATGGGTGTGGCCGCGCAGCTGGCGTCCCAGGGGGTCAAGACGCGTCGGCTGACGGTCTCGCACGCCTTCCACTCGGTGCTGATGGAGCCGATGCTGGACGAGTTCCGGGCCGTGCTGGAGGGGCTGACGTTTTGGCCGCCGCGCATCGCCCTCGTGTCCAATGTGACCGGTGAGATCGCCGATCCGGAGCTTGTCGCACGTCCCGATTACTGGGTGGACCACGTCCGGGCGACCGTGCGATTCGCCGACGGTGTACGGGCGTTGGAGCGGGCCGGTGTCTCCGTGTATCTGGAGATGGGGCCGGATGCCGTCCTGTCGACGATGGGCCCGGACTGCCTGACGGGCGACGCCTCCGTCTTCGTACCGTCTCTGCGTCGTGAGAACGACGAGGTGCGTTCGGCCCTCGCCGCCCTGGCCGGACTGCACGTACGTGGTGCGTCGGTCGACTGGAACGCCCTGCTCGGTGAGAGCACGGGGTGGCCGCTGGAGTTGCCGACGTACGCCTTTCAGCGGCAGCGCTACTGGCTGGAGAACGCCGGAGGCACGGCTGATGCGGAGGGTCTGGGGCTCGGGGCCGTCGATCATCCGCTGCTGGGCGCGGTGGTCGAGGTGCCCGACTCGGGTGGACTGCTGTTCAGTTCGCGGCTGTCACCGCGCACACATCCGTGGCTGGCCGATCACGCGGCGGCCGGGAGCGTGCTCGTGCCGGGTCCGGTGTTTGTCGAGCTTGTGGTGCGAGCCGGTGACGAGGTGGGGTGCGGGCTGCTGGCCGAGCTGGTGGTCGAGGCTCCGCTCGTGATGCCCGAACACGGCGGCGTACAGCTGCGGGTGGAGGTCGGTGACGCCGACGAGGCCGGGGAGCGGCCCGTACGGGTGCACGCGCGCCGTGAGGACGCCGGGCCGGGCTCGCTGTGGACGCGACACGCCTCCGGACGGCTCGCTCCGGACAGCACGGTCCCCGACTTCGAACTGACCCAGTGGCCGCCGCAGGGCGCGATAGCCGAGGCGGAAGGCGTGTGGACCCGGGGCGAGGAGGTCTTCGCCGAGGTCGCTCTGCCGGAAGAGGCCGGCCGCGCCGACGGGTTCGGGATACACCCGGCCCTGCTGGACGCGTGCCTCGACGTCCGGCCGGAACAGCGGCCGATGCTGCCGTCCCACTGGACCGGCGTACGTCTGTGGGCGGAGGGCGCGACGGTTCTGCGCGTTCACCTGACTCCGCAGGGGCCGGACACGGCCGGCGTTCGGCTGGCCGACGCGTCGGGCGCCCCGGTGGCCTCGGTGGAGTCGCTGCGCTTTTGGCCGATGGACTCCATGTCGCTGGAATCGGGTGCGGCAGCCGACCGGATGTTCCGCGTGGGCTGGGAGCGCCTGCCGCTGAAGCCGAACGCGGCGGTGCCGGACGCCACGCCGGCGGACACCGCCGAAGACGTACGCGCGCAGGCCGGGACCCGCGCACCCTCGGGGGTACTCCTGGTCGATGTCCCCGGCGGCGAACACGCCGATGCCGACGGCGTGAGGGAGGTCACCACCCGGATCCTGGAGCTGCTCCAGGCGTGGCTGGCCGAACCGGCGCTGAAGGACACGCGGTTGGTCGTGGTGACCCACGGGGCGGTCGCGGTGGACGGCGACCACGAACTGACGGACCTCTCCGGGGCGGCGGTGTGGGGTCTGGTGCGCTCGGCGCAGGCCGAGCACCCCGGCCGGATCCTCCTCGTCGACACCGACACCGACACCGACACCGACACCGACACCGACACCGACACCGACACGACGCCGGAGGTGCCGGTCGCGCGTGAAGTGCTCGCGAGCGTACTGGAGTCCGGGGAGCCGCAGGTGGCGGTGCGCTCGGGTGGGGTGTGGGCGCCTCGTCTGGAGCGGGCCGCCGCGGTGGTGGAGCGGGGCCGGGCGCTGGACCCGGCGGGGACCGTGCTGATCACGGGCGGAACCGGGGGTCTGGGCCGCCTGGTGGCCCGGCACCTGGTGAGCGAGCACGGGGTCGGGTCCTTGGTGCTGGTGAGCCGTCGGGGGCCGCGGGCGCCGGGCGCGGACGCGCTGGAGGAGGAGCTCGCCGGTCTGGGCGCCCGGGTGCGGATCGTGGCCTGTGACGTTGCCGATCGCGCCGCGGTGGCCGGTGTGCTGGCCTCCGTGCCGTCGGATGCCCCGCTGACCGGTGTGATCCACACGGCCGGTGTTCTGGACGACGGTGTGGTCACCGCTCTGACCGCTGAGCGGCTGGACACGGTCTTCCGCCCCAAGGCCGACGCGGCGCTCGTGCTGGACGAACTCACGCGTGATCTCGATCTGGCGGCGTTCGTACTGTTCTCGTCGGCCGCGGGAACGCTCGGGAATCCGGGGCAGGGCAACTACGCGGCGGCGAACGCCTTCCTCGACGCGCTGGCCCGGCGTCGTCACGCGGCCGGGCTGCCCGCCACGTCTCTCGCCTGGGGCGGCTGGGCGGAGAGCAGTGAGATGACCGCCCATCTCGGCCAGGCCGACGTGCAACGCAACCGACGTACCGGAATGTCCGAGATCACGGCCGCACTGGGCATGGAGCTGTTCGATCGCGCGCTCCGGGCCGCCGATTCCGTCCTCCTGCCGGCCGAGCTGGATCTCGCCGGTCTGCGCGCCCGGTCCCGTACCAGCCCGGTCCCCTTCCTCCTGCGCGGACTCGTCCCCGGCCGGCGGCGCGTCGCGAGCGGCGCGACCGGGCACGGCGGCACCGACTGGGCCCAGCGCCTGGCCGGCCTCGGCCCGGTCGAGCAGGAGAAGACCCTGCTCGACCTGATCGGCGGCCACGCCTCGCAGGTCCTCGGCCACTCCGCCCGGAACCAGGTCGACGCGTCCCGCCCCTTCCACGACATCGGATTCGACTC
Source organism: Streptomyces sp. NPDC002785 (assembly GCF_040295565.1). Classification (NCBI taxonomy): domain Bacteria; kingdom Bacillati; phylum Actinomycetota; class Actinomycetes; order Kitasatosporales; family Streptomycetaceae; genus Streptomyces; species Streptomyces sp. NPDC002785. The sequence continues at coordinate 4,454 of NZ_JBEOVN010000312.1, forward strand.
CCTCACCTCGGTCGAGTTCCGCAACCGGCTGGGCGCCGAGACCGGCCTTCGGCTGCCCGCGACGCTTCTCTACGACCGCCCGAACCCGCAGGACCTCGCGCGATACCTGCGGTCCGAACTCCTGGGAGCGGAGGCCGACGCCTCCGGCATCCCGACGGGGACGCCGATCGCCCCGGACGAGCCCATCGCGATCGTCGCCATGGGCTGCCGCTTCCCGGCCGGGGTGACCAGCCCCGAGGAATTGTGGGAGCTGCTCACCGCAGGCGTCGACGCGATCACCGACTTCCCCACCGACCGGGGCTGGGACCTCGACGCCCTCTACGACCCCGACCCCGACCACCCGGGCACGACCTACGCCCGACGCGGCGCCTTCCTGGACGACGCGGCCGGCTTCGACGCCGACTTCTTCGGCATCTCGCCGCGGGAGGCGCTGGCGATGGATCCGCAGCAGCGACTGCTGCTCGAGACGTCCTGGGAGACGTTCGAGCGGGCGGGGATCGACCCCACGAGTCTCCGGGGCAGCGACATCGGCGTCTTCGCCGGGGTCAACACCCAGGACTACGCGCTGCGCCTGCACCTGACGCCAGAGCTGGTGGAGGGACACCGCATCACCGGTTCGTCGAACGCCGTCGTCTCGGGCCGGATCTCGTACTTCCTCGGTCTGGAAGGTCCGGCGGTGACGCTGGACACGGCGTGCTCGTCGTCGCTGGTCGCCCTGCACCTGGCGGCGCAGTCGCTGCGGTCGGGCGAGTGCTCCATGGCCCTGGCCGGCGGGGTGACCGTCATGACCGGGACGGACGCGTTCGTCGACTTCTCGCGGCAGCGGGGGCTGGCACCCGACGGCCGCTGCAAGGCGTTCGCGGCGTCGGCGGACGGCACGGGCTGGGCGGAGGGCGCGGGCGTGCTGCTGCTCGAGCGGCTCTCCGATGCCGTACGGAACGGGCGACGGGTTCTGGGTGTCGTCCGTGGGTCGGCGGTGAATCAGGACGGTGCGTCGAACGGTCTGACCGCTCCCAACGGGCCGTCGCAGCAGCGGGTGATCCGGCGTGCGCTGGCCAACGCGGGGCTGGCCGCCGCCGATGTGGACGCGGTCGAGGCGCATGGCACGGGGACTCAGCTGGGTGACCC
>NZ_JBEOVN010000313.1:0-5426 GCF_040295565.1 Streptomyces sp. NPDC002785
CGGGCCGATCCCCGGCAGCCGCAGCAGCGCCTGCTCGGCCTCGTCGCGGTCGGCACCGGCGTCGAGCCGTACGTCCCCGTCGGCGAGCGCGGTCGCCAGTGCCCGCAGCGCCGGGTCGTCCACTGCGCCGGCCAGCACTCCCGGCTCGGGAAACACATGCGTAAGCCCGCCGCAGGGTACGTCGAGGACCTTCCCGTACATCTCGACGAGCCGCTCGGCCGCGGCCCTGCCCACCAGCGTCCGTACGGCGAACTCATCCGGATCCGCGGCACCCGGCGAGCGCAGCCCCGGGCGGGCGGCGACACCCGGTGCGAGTCGCGGGTCGGTGCCGAGCCGCTCGTCGACGGCGTACGGATCGGCGTCCAGGTCGAACAGGCGCCGCAGCCGCTGCACGGCCGTCGTCAGATCCCGCAGGTCCGTGAGGTGGATCCGGGTGTCCAGCCAGGACCCGGCGGACCGCTCGTCGACGGCTACGATGCCCGTGCCGTACGGGAGCCGCAGAGTGCGCCGGTAGGTACGGGCGCCGGGCTCCCCGCTGACCTCCTCGATCCGGGCGACCGTCTCGCCGGCCAGGAGATCGAAGACCTCGCGGGCCGCGTACGGCCCCCGGTGGGCGAGCCGCAGCGGGATCCCGGTGGTGCGCGCCCCCCGGACCGCCGCTCCCAGCCCCGTCCCGGCCTCGGCGCGCAGTGCGCTCGGCGTCCGGGCGTAGATCTGCCGGATCGTGTCGTTGAACTGCCGCACGCTGGCGAAGCCGGACGCGAAGGCGATCTCGGTCACGGGCAGCCCCGTCGTCTGGAGCAGCACCCGCGCGGTGTGCGCCCGCCGGGCGCGGGCGAGCGCGACGGGTCCGGCGCCCAGCTCCGCGTTGAGCTGCCGCTGCACCTGGCGTGAGCTGTAGCCGAGCCGGTGGGCGAGACCGGGCACGCCCTCCCGGTCGACCACGCCGTCGCCGATCATCCGCATGGCTCGGCCGACGACATCGGCCCGTACGTTCCAGGCCGCGGAGCCGGGCACGGCGTCGGGGCGGCAGCGTCGGCACGCCCGGAAGCCGTTGCCCTGGGCTGCGGCCGCGGTCGGGTAGAAGCGGATATTCTTCCGCTTGGGAGTGACGGCGGGGCAGCTCGGCCGACAGTAGATGCCGGTCGTCTCGACGGCGAAGAAGAACTCCCCGTCGAAACGGGCGTCGCGGCTGCTCACCGCCTCGTACCTGGTCTGTTCGTCCATCACACCGTCCAGTGTGCGGCACCTCGGGGCACCGCACTGGCGGTATTCGGACGTCGATCAGAGGCTGCGGCCTACCGCAGCCGGCCCCGCTTCGCGTCCATGGACGCCCGGCCCTCGGCGCCCCTGCGCTTCCATTCACGCAGCATTTCGGACCGCACCCGGGCATCGGTCTTGGCGGCGATGCGCTGGTTCTCGCGGAGCAGCTTGCGGAAGCTGTCGAGGCGCCGCTCGGGCAGCGAACCGTCCTCGATCGCGGCGAGTACCGCGCAGCCGGGCTCCGACTCATGGGCGCAGTCGTGGAACCGGCACTGCTCGGCCAGCTCCTCGATCTCTGAGAAGACCTGGCCGACGCCGGTCTCCGCATCCCAGAGGCCGACCCCGCGCAGTCCGGGCGTGTCGATCAGTACACCCCCGGAGGGCAGGACCAGCAGATTGCGGGTGGTGGTGGTGTGCCGGCCCTTGCCGTCGACGTCACGGGCGGCCTGCACCTCCATCACGTCGCGGCCGAGGAGAGTGTTGGCGAGGGTCGACTTGCCCGCGCCGGACGCCCCGAGCAGCACGCTCGTCCCGCCCGAGACGATGGCGGCGAACACATCGAGCCCCTCCCCGGTGGCGGAGCTGACGGGCAGCACCTGAACACCGGGCGCGATGGCCTCGATGCCCTGGACGAGGTACGAGAGCGTGGCGGCGTCCGGCACCAGATCGGCCTTGGTCAGCACCACGATCACCTCGGCGGCGCCGTCCGCGGCGGACGCCCCGTCGCACAGCAGCGCGTCGCCACTGGCGCTGGACATGGCGAGCGCGAGGAAGCGCTCCACCCGCCCCAGGTCGAGCTCCACGGCGAGCGAGACACAGATGGCGATGTGGTCGACATTGGTGGCGAGCACCTGCCCTTCGGAGCGCTGCGACGACGTCGAGCGAACGAAGGCCGTACGCCGCGGCAGCAGCGTCCGTACGAATTGCGGATCACCGTCGGGGTCGACGGCGACCCAGTCGCCCGTGCAGACGATCCGCATCGGATCGCGTGGGACGACGAAGGCGGTGTCGGCGCGGAGCGTGCCGTGCGGAGTGACGACATCGCACTGCCCTCGGTCCACCCGCACCACCCGTCCGGGCAGCAGACCCTGTCCGGCGTACGGGGCGAACTCGGCGGCCCAGTCGTCGTCCCAGCCGTACGGGGACAGCGGATGCGACGCGGACGAGCCCTGAAGAGAAGAAGCGAAGAACGGAGAAGACGGGAAAGACAACGGAAACCCTTCAAAGGGTGGTCCCGGCAACGCGCACACGGGCGCGGAGAGTTACGGAAAGGTCAGCCGGCGACCACGGGGGTGGGAACGATGTTCTTCTGGTTGTGGGCAACGCCCACCGCAGCGGCAGTCATCAATGTCCTCACCTCCTGGTTCAAGCACGGGGCCGACACCGGCGGTTCATGTCCGCCGTCCGGAACGTTGCACACGATAGCCCGCAGCCGTCGGGTGACGTCAACACATTTAGGCCGACCGGCAGCCCCGGTCCGGAGTGCTTCCGGTACGCAGCCTGGGCTGAGCCCCGCCTGTATGCCAGATGCCCACCGCCCCCGTGGAACGGTGGGCATCGTCATGCGTGAAGCCCTGGGGCTGCGCCCCGGACCTTGCTCAGCGGTGCGCATACCGGATTACGGGCGATTGCCGCGCGGAGCCGAACCGGCCACTGCCGCGCCGGGCGTCATCTTCTTCATCACGCTTCACCTTCCGGAGCGTCCCGTTGTGGAGCGTACCGATCAACCTGTTGCGGAAGCGTCGGTTCCGCAATGCCGTTCAAATGGGTTCGATCCTGCGTGAGTTCGACGCTCCGCCCTCACCCGTCGACGTCTTCAGCGGAGATACGGGCCGCAGGAACGCGACTTCCCGCACAAGGCCGATGGGGCTCCGCGGGCGGTACCGGATCCGGGCCGCCGCGGGCCGCCCGCCATTCGGCGAGCAGCCGGTCGTAGATGGGTGTGACGTCCTGCGCGTGCCGCTGTCGGCCGCTGGGGCGTTGACTGTCGTACTGGTCCATGATGGGCCCCTACCCGGTGCAACGGGTGACGTCCGCCGTCACTACGGCAACCGGACCAGTCCACTCGCCCCTTCGAGGGGTCGGCGGCGCCCCGAACGCACGAGATGGGGCCGGCGCATCCGGGCCGCCGAAGAACGGCTGCCGCGTGGATGTGCCGGCCCCACGGGTGTTTCACGCACTGCGGGCAGGCTTACTCGAAGCCGCCTCCATGGCGCTGTCCTCCATGAGTTCGAGGAATCAGCGACGAGCGACCGGAGTCTTGCGGTTCCAGTGCCCCTCCCGGCAAACTTTGCCGGTCACGGCACTAGAACCCGAGATCGCATGCGTACCGGAGCCTTCCGACCATGAGCGCTCAGCTCGCGACCGGAGATCAGCTGTTGGTGCAGACGTTGCCGAAGGTGGGGTTGAGCCAGGCGATCGCGTTCACGGTGTTGCCGCAGAGGCCGACCGGAACGTGGACCGGAGCCTGGAGAGCGTTGCCGGACACCACGCCCGGGGAGTTGGCAGCGCTGCCATCGGCACCGGTGTCGGCGAAGGCGGGCGCGGCGGCACCCATCGCCATCAGGGTTCCGGCGGCGATGGCGGCAACCTTGGTGTACTTCACTTTTTTCCCTTTCTTTGACGGAGTTCGGAGCGGCCACGTCTTTCGTGCCGCACGAGCGCGGTCCTGAGCACTCGTAAACTCCGCTGCTGCAACTCGTAACGAGATAAGACCTTAGGCGAAACTCTTTGAGGAGAAGATTCCCGAAAAACCGCCCGGATAACGCAGTATCGATCAACTCGATGTCACGGGCGTGATCATCGGACAATCCGATGTGCCAGTACCGGGAAAGGCGGGCAGCAGGCTCGGGCCGCGCGGAGGAGGAATACCGACGGTACGAGCCTGCCATTGCGGCTGGATCAGCCGTTGCCGGCACCGTGGCCGGAGAGCACCCGAATACCGTCCAGGATGTGCGACAGCGGCCCCTTACGCTCCGTACGGGAGCCCCCTGCCCAACTCGCGGCCGGGCGTTTGGTTCTCTCCATTCACCCGAATGTCAAGGCGCACAGACAGCGGTACGAAGCAACGCCACGGGGCGAAGCATCATCCAGCCGCTCCAGCCCTTCCTCAAGGCGTCAACGGCCTGGGGTCCACGCAGAGCTGAGCACCCGCATTGCGACGAACGGCGTCAACGTGAGCGTGCACATGTAATCCATTCGAGCGCTCACAAAATTTCCACGAACTTTCGAGTTTCCTCAACAATTCCCCCTCGTTATTACTTTCATCAAGCGTGCAGCTTGGGCGTTCATCGGGCAGAAATAGGACTTATCACATGAGGAACGCTTCTTCGTGGTCTCTCCGCCTTTCCGCAATCGCCGCTTGCCGACTCACGTGGGAAGACCCCCGGGGTGGCGTCCCCGGCGCAAGTTGCATCGCCTGATGAATGAACCGCGAGCATTCTGCTCGCACGGAATCATAAGGAAGGGCAACCAATGCGAAAAGCCTTGAGTAAGAGCGTGCTGGTCATGGCGGCGGCGTCAGGCATTCTGACCGCGGCAGGCGGGTACGCGTTCGCGGACACGTCGGCCGATGGCGCCACCATCGGTTCGCCGGGTATCGGCTCGGGCAACACCGTGCAAGCGCCTGTGCACGTTCCCGTCAACGTGTGCGGCAACACGGTCAATGTGGTCGGTCTGTTGAATCCCGCGTTCGGCAATCAGTGCGGGAACGGAGGAGGCGCCGGGAACAGCAACGGCGGCCAGGGTGCGAGCGCCGAGGGCGTCGCGACCGACTCTCCCGGTGTGCTGTCCGGAAACCTCATCCAGGCTCCGGTGGATGTCCCGGTCAACGCCTGCGGCAACAGCGTCAACGTCGTCGGTGCGCTGAACCCGGCGTTCGACAACAAGTGCTCCAACGGGAACGGGCCGGGCACCGAGCCGCCGGTGGTCGAACCCCCGGTAGTCGAACCCCCCGTGATCGAACCCCCGGTGGTCGAACCCCCGGTGGTCGAACCCCCCGTGATCGAACCTCCCGTGATCGAACCTCCCGTGATCGAACCCCCCGTAGTCACACCCCCGGTGGTCGAACCCCCCGTAGTCACACCCCCGGTGGTCGAACCCCCCGTAGTCACACCCCCGGTGGGCGCGCCCGCCGTCGTGGGGCCCCTGGCCCACGCGGTGGC
>NZ_JBEOVN010000314.1:0-5404 GCF_040295565.1 Streptomyces sp. NPDC002785
CAGCTCGATGCCCCACTCGGCGAAGAGCAGCCGGGCGAGGTCCGTCCACTCCTCGGTGCGCGGATTCCCGGCGCCCGCGTAGACGGTCTCGCCGGACACCCGGTTCGGTTCGCAACCCGCCCTCTTCGTGCGTGCAGCGGATACGTACGGCGTCAGCGCGTCTTTCCGCCGCGCGGCATCCGCATGCCCTTCGGCATCGGGCCCTTGGGCAGCGGCATGTTGCTCATCAGGTCGCCCATCGCGCGCAGCCGGTCGTTGGCGGCCGTCACCTGCGGGCCGGTCAGGATGCGCGGCAGCTTCAGCATCTTGGTGCGCACCTTCTTGAGCGGCACCTGCCCCTCGTCGTTGCCGACGACGATGTCGTGCACCGGTACGTCGACCAGGATGCGCGCCATCTTTTTCTTCTCGGCCGCGAGCAGCAGCTTCACCCGGTTCGGGTTGCCCTCGCCGACCAGCACGATGCCCGCCTTGCCCACGGCGCGGTGGACGACGTCCTGGCTGCGGTTCATCGCGACCGCGGGGGTCGTGGTCCAGCCACGGCCCACCCGGTCCAGCACTGCCGCCGCGGCGCCCGGCTGTCCTTCCATCTGCCCGAAGGCCGCGCGCTCCGCACGCCGTCCGAAGACGATCGCCATCGCGAGGAGGGCCAGCACGAAGCCCAGGATGCCCAGGTAGATCGGGTGGTCGATCAGGAAACCGACCGCGAGGAGGACACCGAAGGTGACGATTCCCACACCCGCGACGACAAGACCGATCTTGGGGTCGGTCCGCCGGGTCATCTTGTAGGTCAGGGCGATCTGCTTGAGCCGCCCCGCGTTCTCGGCGCTGTTCGCGCCTTCAGTGTTTGCCTTCCTCGCCATGCACAGAAGTTTACGTGGCCTAGGAACGGTGGTCGGCCGCGGCCTCCAGTACGTACTCGGCCTCGACCCGGTCCTTGGCCCGGCGCCGGTCCTCCAGGACGGCAGTCCAGGCGTTGCGGCGGGCGGTGCGCTGGCCGCTGCTCAGCAGCAGCGACTCGACGGCGCGGAGAGCATTGGTGACGGAAGGGATGGCGGTGGCGCGTACCGGCACGGCCTGCATCGTGGAAATCTCCTCGGAGCGGATGTGCGGACTGAGTTGCATGGACTCAGCTGCCCGGGCCGGTCTGCCCGGGACTGCGTTGCGCGAAGTAGTGGGCGCGCGCCGGGTGCGGGAAGCAGGGGTGGCAGCTGCCCGCAGAGGCGCTGCGCCGTTGCACCCAGCGTCATTGCTCGGTGTTACCAGCGCATGACCGGTCGGTCAAACACCAATGAACCCTTGATATGGGCGCCGCGCACGCCGACGCGGCCCATACGCGCCCCCGACCTGCGGGGAGCGTATGGGCCGTGTCGAATCAGCTATTACTGTTCGGTAGCTTCTTGTGCTCGGATTCACACAGTGGGCGCCGCTGTGACGGCGCCGCGCCGCTCGATCGCCTGCTGGAAAAGACGGCCCGCGCGGTACGAGGAACGGACCAGCGGCCCGGACATCACGCCGGAGTAGCCGATCTCGTCGGCCTCCTCCTTCAGCTCCACGAACTCCTGCGGCTTCACCCAGCGCTCGACCGGGTGGTGGCGTACGGACGGCCGCAGGTACTGCGTGATCGTGATGAGCTCGCAACCCGCGTCGTGCAGATCCTGGAGCGCCTCGCTGACTTCCTCGCGGGTCTCGCCCATGCCGAGGATCAGGTTGGACTTGGTCACCAGGCCGGCCTCGCGGGCCCGCGTGATGACCTCCAGGGAGCGCTCGTACCGGAAACCGGGGCGGATCCGCTTGAAGATCCGCGGCACTGTCTCGACGTTGTGCGCGAGCACCTCGGGGCGCGAGGAGAAGACCTCGGCGAGCTGCTCGGGCACCGCGTTGAAGTCGGGGACCAGCAGCTCGACCTTGGTGCGGCCGGCCTCCCGGTCCGCGGTCAGCGCGTGGATCTGGCGCACCGTCTCCGCGTACAGCCAGGCACCGCCGTCCTCCAGGTCATCGCGTGCGACGCCGGTGATGGTGGCGTAGTTCAGGTCCATCGTGACGACGGACTCGCCGACCCTGCGGGGCTCGTCCCGGTCCAGCGCCTGCGGCTTGCCCGTGTCGATCTGGCAGAAGTCGCAGCGCCGGGTGCACTGGTCGCCGCCGATGAGGAACGTGGCCTCGCGATCCTCCCAGCACTCGAAGATGTTGGGGCAGCCGGCTTCCTGGCACACCGTGTGCAGACCCTCGCTCTTCACGAGCTTCTGCAGCTGGTTGTACTCGGGGCCCATCTTCGCCCGGGTTTTGATCCACTCGGGCTTGCGCTCGATGGGGGTCTGGCTGTTCCGGACCTCAAGGCGCAGCATCTTGCGCCCGTCGGGTGCGACAGCGGACACTCCGGCACTCCCCTTTGCTTTCACTGCATTGGATTCTTCGGCGAACACCAGGGTACGCCCGTAGTTCAAACGGCTTTACGTCTGGCCAACCTGTGGCCGGCAGGGCCTATTCCTCGCCGGATCTCCAGGCTGTCATGCCGTGGCCACGGCATCCGCCGGGCGCTCGATGGTGCGCGGGGCGAGCTCCGCGTTCTCCAGGATGTCCTTGAGGTGCTTCTCGACGACCGGGAGCACGTCCGCGATCGCGATGTCGCGACCCAGTTCGTACGCGAGTGACGTGACGCCCGCGTCCCGGATGCCGCACGGCACGATGCGGTCGAACCAGGTGTTGTCCGGGTTCACATTGAGCGAGAAGCCGTGCATGGTCACACCCTTGGCGACCCGGATGCCGATCGCGGCCAGCTTGCGGTCCTCGCGGCGTTGCCCGGCGTTGGACGGGGCGTACTCGGGGCCGTTCAGCCGCGGGTCGAACTCCTCGTCCTGCAGGCGCGGGTCGAAGTCGAGGGAGAGACCGCCGATCGAGGGACGGTCCTCAACCGGGTCGCCGAGGACCCAGACCCCGCTGCGGCCCTCGACCCGGGAGGTCTCCAGACCGAATTCGGCGGCGGTACGGATCAGCGCGTCCTCCAGCCGGCGGACATGCGCGACGACATCCACCGGGCGGGGCAGCTTCTGAATCGGGTAGCCGACCAGCTGTCCGGGACCGTGCCAGGTGATCTTTCCACCGCGGTCCACATCGATGACCGGGGTGCCGTCCAGCGGGCGCTCACTGTCGGTCGTGCGCCGCCCCGCCGTGTAGACGGGCGGGTGTTCCAGCAGCAGACAGGTGTCCGGGACGGTGTCCTCGAATCTGGCCGCGTGCACCTCGCGCTGCTTCTGCCAGGCCTCCCGGTAGTCGACGGCTTCCTCGCCGAATCCCAGCCGGACGAACCGAAGCTCAGTCACGACAGATGCCTCCCTACTCGCGGTGCCGGGAGCCGGGGTGTCCGGAGCCACGCCACCATGCACTGAATCAGCCCCGAGCCACTGTACGACCGGACTCCGGGCGGCGGCCCAGCAGGTCGTTCCCGTCAGCGCCACCCCCAATCCTCACACGATCGGATGAAAGTGAAGCGAAGGCGGCTGCGACCGCCGCAGAGGCCGCTAAATTCACGCCGTTCCATTAGGGCTGCCCGCCCGGCCCCGAAGGCAGGAGACCGTACAGCTGATGTCGGAACGACCTCCGCAGCGCACCCCCAACCGCCGACTCGCCTCGCTCATCGCCGAGGCCGGCTTCTCCAACGCCGGCCTCGCCCGCAGGGTGGACCAACTCGGCCTGGAACACGGCCTCGACCTGCGGTACGACAAGACCTCCGTGACCCGCTGGCTGCGCGGCCAGCAGCCGCGCGGAACCGCCCCCGCGCTGATCGCCGAGGTCTTCACCCGGCGGCTCGGGCGCCGCCTCTCCGCGCAGGACCTGGGCCTCGACGCATGCGCCCCTGTCTACGCGGGCCTGGAGTTCGCGGCCACGCCCGCCGAGGCGGTCGACATCGTCAGCGGACTGTGGCGGAAGGACACGGGCAGCCATGCGGAGCTGCGCAAGATCGCCTTCACCCCGGCCGGGCTCGTCGTCCCCAGCAGGGACTGGCTGATCGGCCGGGCCGACGAATGGGTGGGACGGGGGAGCGATTCCTCGCCCCCGGCGCCGGGTGGGGCCGGTGGTGCCCGTGAGGCTGGTGGGCTCGGCAGGTCCGTCGGGGCCTCTGGGGCCGTAGGGACTGCAGGGGCCACCGAGGCCGGTGGTTCGGCGCGGCCCGGTGGTCCCGGCGGAGCGCGCGGGATCGGGGCGCAGGGGTTGCACGGGTCGCACTGGCCCGGCGGCAGTGGGCACGGTGTGGCGGGGGCGTCCGGCGTCAGTGGCCGCAACGGGGCCCGTGGGCCCGTTCCGTCCCGGCCTTCCGGACCGTCCGCGCCACCCGGACCCCCCGCACCCTCGACCGCCCCCGGCGTCCCCCGGCAACGGCAGGGCGACCGCGGCCCAGGCCAGCGGGTCAGCAACGGTGATGTCGCCGCCCTGCGGTCGGTCGGCGAACTCTTCCGCGCCCTCGACAACGCCTACGGCGGCGGCCACGCCCGGCAGGCCCTCGTCCGGTATCTGGAGCACGAGACGGAACCGATGCTTCGAGGGACCTACGGGGAGGCCGTCGGGCGCCGGCTCTTCTCCGCCGCCGCCGATCTGACCCGGCTGGCGGGCTGGACCTCGTACGACATCGCGGCTCACGGCCTGGCCCAGCGGTACTTCGTCCAGGCGCTGCGGCTCGCCCAGGCTGCGGGAGACCGTGCGTACGGCGCCTACGTCCTGATCACCATGAGCCGGCAGGCGGTCTACCTCGGACACGGCAGGGAAGCCGTACAGCTGGCCCGCGTCGCCCAGCAGGGCATCGGTTCGTCGGCGCTGCCCGTCATCCAGGCCCTGCTGCACGCCGTGGAGGCGCGCGGTCACGGGGTGCTCGGCGAGGCCAGGCCCTGCACCGCCTCGCTGGCGCGGGCGGAACACGCGCTGGAGACCGCCCGCTCAGGGGACGAGGTGCCGCACTGGGCACGGTATTTCGACGAGGCCCAGCTCGCCGACGAGTTCGGCCACTGCCACCGGGATCTGCAGCAGTACCGGGCCGCGGCGCAGCACGCCGAGCGCTCCCTCCAGCTGCGCGCCCCGGCGTATGCCCGCAGCCGGCTGTTCTGCCGAGTGGTGCTGGCCTCCGCACGGCTCGGGCTCGGTGAGCTCGACCAGGCGTGCGCGCTCGGCGTCGAGGCCGCCCAGCAGGCGGCTCAGATGCGGTCGGTACGGGCGACGGAGTACGTACGGGACTTCGAGCGCCGCCTGGAGCCGTACCGGGACGCGGCAGCGGTACGCGGATACTGCGAACGGGTCGCCGCGCTGGAGTGACGACCTCCCAGTCCGATGAGGAGCAGGCCCAGCAGCATGATCACCGAGCCGAGCAGCGTGTAGAGGATGAACTTCCAGGCGGCGGCCTGCTTCTGCGCACCGC
>NZ_JBEOVN010000315.1:0-5337 GCF_040295565.1 Streptomyces sp. NPDC002785
GCGCCGATGGCGCCGCGGACCAGGTCGTCCCACATGAACCAGAAGCGGTCCTGTCCGGGCGTACCGAAGAGGTACAGGATCAGGTCCTGGTCCAGGGTGATGCGGCCGAAGTCCATCGCCACCGTCGTGGTGGTCTTGTCCCCGGTGTGCGTCAGATCGTCGATGCCCGCGGACGCGGACGTCATCACGGCTTCGGTACGCAGCGGATTAATCTCCGAAACGGCACCGACGAACGTGGTCTTACCCACGCCGAAGCCCCCTGCCACCACGATCTTCGCCGAGGTAGTGGAGCGGGCTGCTCCGCCGCTAGAGCTTGCGAAGTCCACTGAGCACCCTTTCGAGCAGTGTCACATCTGGCTGGCCGCCGGCGGACTCGTCGCCGCCGGGCTGATGGATAGCGACGAGTCCGGCCTCTGCCAGGTCGGCTACGAGGATCCGGGCAACGCCGAGCGGGATCGAGAGCAGTGCCGAAATCTCGGCGACCGACTTGATCTCGAAGCACAGTCGGCAGATCCGCTGGTGCTCGGGCAACTGCCCTTGCAGCCGGGACGGATCGGCCGTGGTACTGACCAACGCCTCAATGGCGAGTTGGTAGCGCGGTCGGGTCCGGCCGCCGGTCATGGCGTACGGACGGACCAGCGGATTGTGCGCGGCCGGTGCGGCCGGATCGGGGGCCTGCCGCGGCTGTACAGGCTGAATGCGGGGCGACTGGGGCGAGTCGTAGCGGTGCGGCCGCTGCGGAGGCCACCCGGGACCCTGCTGGGCGCCCTGCGGCGGCTGCTGATAAGGCTGATACGGCTGATACGGCTGCTGTGCGCCCTGCCTGCCGGGTGTGGAGGGGAAGTTGAAACGATTGTCCCCGTGCTCACCCGGCACGTTCTGGCCACCGTCGTACCGGTGTCCGCCTGGGGGTGTTGCCACGATTCCTCCTCCGCTTGCCGGCCCCGATCCCAGTGGGTCCGCGCCACCGCACCTTATGGCTCGGTGGCGCGAAACGCACTGCCTGTTTACTAGTTAAGAAGACTTCCCTGAAGTTCGGCGCGGAGGTCCGGGGTGAGGACGCTGCCCGCACGGTCGACAAGAAGGGCCATTTCGTACCCGACCAGACCGATGTCGGCGTCCGGATGCGCGAGAACGGCCAGCGAAGATCCGTCGGAGATGGACATGATGAAGAGGAATCCGCGCTCCATCTCGACAACCGTCTGATTCACGGTGCCGCCTTCGAAGATCCGGGAGGCGCCCGCGGTCAGCGAGGTCAGACCGGAGGCGACGGCCGCCAGCTGGTCCGCGCGGTCGCGCGGAAATCCTTCGGACATGGCGAGCAGGAGTCCGTCGGCGGAGACCACCACCGTGTGCGACACCCCGGGGGTGTTGTCCACGAAGTTGGTGATCAACCAGTTCAGATTCTGCGCCGCCTGGCTCATCGGGCTCACACTAACGCTCCTGGTTGTAGGTATCACTTGTGTCCGAACCCGCGTTACGTCCCCGCAGGACGCCCCGCCGCAGGTTGCTCAACCTGCCGCGGACGTCCTCGGGGGCGCGGGAGACCTGAGGGCCGTCCTGCAGGGTCTGCTCCGCCGTGCCCTCGACCAGATTGGCCTTGGGTACCCGCCGGGGAAGTCCGGACGGGGTGACCCCGCCCGCCTTCGGCTCCCGGAGCTTCTCGGCCCGCTCCCAGCGCTCGTTGTTCGCAGAGCGCCAGTCGTCGGGGCCGTTCCCGTCCTGCTGCGCGGGCGACTGCCGCTGCTGCAGTTCCTGCTGCTGCGGCTGTTGCTGCGCGGCGGTGGGCCGGTTGTTCCCGCGGCCGGTGGGCTGCCAGTGCTGCTGGCCGCCCCGGCGCGGCAGACCGGCTTCGGTCAGCTCGGGGCCGGAGTTCGGGGCGGACCCCGGATGGTCGAAGCCTACGCGTTCCTGCGGCTCGGCGGGGGCGCTCGGGACAGATTCCGTTTCGGTCTCTGCCTGCGGCTCGTACGCGCCCTGGTAGGCGCTCTGATCCGGCCACTCGCTCTGGTGGGGCTGGGGGGCGAACTGCTCCTCGTGCGACGGCGACGGGACCTCACCGGCCGCATACGCAGCCTCCGCATAGCCGCCCTGATGAGCGTGGTCGGACTGCTCGGCAAAGCCCGTGTCACCGCGGTAGGCGTCGTAGCCGCCCTCGTACGAAGCCTGCTCGTACTGCTCCTGCTGCAGGCCCTGCTGCGGCTCCTGGGCGTACCGGTTCTCGGCGTACCCGTTGCCGGCGTACTCGTTCCCGGCGGGCTGGTTCGCGGCGTACTGCTCCTGCGGGAACTGCGGGTGCTCGCCGGCCGTCTGTGCCTCCAGCGCGGCCCGGCGCTCGTCACGCATCAGCGAGCGGCCCACCGGGTCCAGCCGTGCGGAGCCCGCCGATGGCTGCTCGTAGCGCGAGTCGTCGAAGCCGAGATCCGCCGCCGTGCGCATCTGCGGCTGATGCGGCAGCTGTTCGTAGGTCTGCTGCTGCGGAATGATCGAGGAGACGGTGAAGTCGTCCTGCGCGGCGGCCGGTTCACCACCACCACCGTGGGTGATGGCATCCGGCAACATGACCAGCGAGGTCGTTCCGGCCTGCTCGCCCGAGGGGCGCAGCTGGACCCGGATGCCGTGCCGGTCGGCGAGCCGGCCGACCACGAACAGACCCATCCGCTGGGACACTGCGGCGTCCACGGTCGGCGGGTTGGCCAGCTTGTGGTTGATGTCGGCGAAGTCCTCGGCGGTGAGGCCGATGCCCTTGTCGTGGATCTCGATCATCACGCGGCTGTCCGGCAGCCGGGTCGCCGTGACCCGCACCTTGGTCTGCGGCGAGGAGAACGTGGTGGCGTTCTCCAGCAGCTCGGCCAGCAGGTGCACGAGGTCGGTGACGGACTGGCCGTGGATCTCGGTCTCCGGCACCCCGGAGAGCTCGATGCGCTCGTACGACTCCACCTCGGAGGCGGCGGCCCGCAACACGTCGATCAGCGGGACCGGCTGGTTCCAGCGGCGGCCCGGCTCCTCGCCGGCGAGGACGAGGAGGTTCTCGCCGTTACGGCGCATACGGGTCGCGAGGTGGTCGAGCTTGAAGAGCGAGGACAGCTGGTCCGGGTCGGCCTCGTTGTTCTCCAGGTCGGTGATGAGGGTCAGCTGGCCCTCGATCAGCGACTGGTTGCGACGCGACAGGTTGGTGAAGATCGCGTTGACGTTGCCCCGCAGCATGGCCTGTTCGGCCGCCAGCCGGACCGCTTCGCGGTGCACCTGGTCGAAGGCGCGGGCGACCTCACCGATCTCGTCCCGGCTGTCGATCGGGATCGGCTGGACGCGGGTGTCGACCCGGCCGGGATCAGCCCTGGAGAGCTGGTCGACCAGCGTCGGCAGCCGCTGCTCGGCGATCCCGAAGGCGGCCGTACGCAGCCGGAGCATCGAGCGGCTCATCTGCCGGGCCATCAGCCCGGCCAGGACGAAGGCGGCCAGCAGGGCGACGATCACGACGGCGGCGTTGATGAGGGCGTCGTTCTTGGCGCTGGACGAGATGTCCGCGGCCTCGGTCACCGCCTTGTCGACGAGCTCGTCCTCGACCGTGGTGTAGCCGTCGAACTTGGCGGTGGCGGCCGCCATCCAGGTCTCGGGCGTGATGCCCTTCGCAGCCAGCTTCTCGGGCGACTTGCCCAGCCCGATCTGCTGGGCCATGCCGTCGAAGACCGAGCCGTCGACGCTGGGCGGCTCGACGAACGGGACACCCGCGGCGTCGGCCTGCTCCTTGGCCTTCTTCAGCTGCTCCGCGCCGTCGTCCGACTTGGCGGCCGTGACCTGCTCCAGCCGGGCCGCGTCGGCCTCCGTACCTCCGGAGAGGAACTCGCCGAGTGCGATCTGCTCCAGGTAGTTGTACGAGCCGAAGGCCTTGACCTGGGCATCGAACTTGGCGCTCTCCTGACTCGGACGCACCAGGAGATGCATACCGATGGAGCGCTGAAGCGATTCTGCAGCCTTGGCGAGCTCGATCGCATAAACCGTACGGCCATAGCTGGTGATGTTGCCGGTGCCCAGCCCCAGCTCGTTGCAGAACTCCATCAGGGAGTGCTGCACCTGGATGTAGCCCTCTTCCGTCTTCACCGGGTCCATGGCCTCGGCGTAGGCGGCCTTGCGCAGGTCGGGGAGCTTGGGCTCCTCCAGCCGGAACAGCTGAAGACGCCGCTCAAGGCCCTGTTTCTTCGGCAGGTCCTTCACGGCCGTGTTGAACTTGGCCGCGGCAGCGTCGGTGGTGGCCCGGACCTGGCTGACGACAGCGGCGTCACGCTTGTTCGACAGCAGAGGCTGTGCGGTGAGGTCACGCTCATTGAGGAGCGCCTGGCCGTACACGGAGGCCGCGTGCACGATCAGCGCGGTCTTCTCGGCGTCCTGCGCCTCTCGCCAGGTGTCGATCGACCCCTTCACCTGGAAGCCGCCCATGACCAGGCCGACCAGCACCGGGATCAGGAGGATCGCGTTCAGCCGGGTCGGCACCCGCCAGTTGCGCGGGGACATCCGGCTGCTGCTGCCGCCGGACGTCGCCGCCTCGGGCACACCGGCAGGCGCCGCCGCGGCGCGCGGCGGCGGGGTGAAGTTGCCCCGCTCATGCTGCGCCGCGGAGCCCTTGCTGTTATGCCTCACTCGACCAACAACCTCTCGGCGTCGGCACCTACGTTGTGCCGTTTTTTGTTCAGGGCCGTACTACTGGGGAGTTCGTCGAATTCCAGCACGGGGACCGGCCGCGTTCCAAACAGTCGGAACCAGCCATTCCGAGTGGTACAGGCCTCAGATAAAACGGGCATAAAGAGCGAGCCCCGCCAAAAGGCGGGGCTCATGTGAGCACAGCGGCACCGATCGAATGCATCGGGTGTTGAACGCGGGGCAATTCTCTGTCGAAACGTTATGAACACGGGGGGTGGATCGTGTCAAAGGACACAGTCCACCCCCGTTTGACGACGGTAACTGCCGTATATCAATACAGACTTGCGCCTACTTCAGCCGCGCCATCAGAGCGTGCTCCACGAGCGTGATGAGGCCGCTCTTGGCATCCGAACGGTGCCGTGCGTCCGTCGTGAGAATCGGGGTGTCGGGTCCGATCTGGAGCGCTTCGCGGACCTCGTCGGGGGTGTAGGGCTGGTGTCCGTCGAAGCCGTTGAGAGCGATGACGAAGGGGAGTCCGCTGTTCTCGAAGTAGTCGACCGCGGGGAAGCAGTCGGCGAGGCGGCGGGTGTCGACGAGGACGACGGCGCCGATGGCGCCGCGGACCAGGTCGTCCCACATGAACCAGAAGCGGTCCTGTCCGGGCGTACCGAAGAGGTACAGGATCAGGTCCTGGTCCAG
>NZ_JBEOVN010000316.1:0-5277 GCF_040295565.1 Streptomyces sp. NPDC002785
GACGAGCACGCCGTGTCGACCGTGACCGCCGGACCCTCCAGACCCAACGCGTAGGAAACCCGGCCCGACATCACACTGGCCGCGTTGCCCGTACCCATGAAACCGTCGCCGCCGTCGGACGAGTTGAGGACCAGGGACATGTAGTCCTGGCCGTTGGTGCCGGCAAAGACGCCGACCTGCTCACCGCGCATCGTGGCCGGGTCGATACCCGCCCGCTCGAACGCCTCCCACGATGTCTCCAGCAGCAACCGCTGCTGCGGGTCCATCGCGACAGCCTCACGCGGCGAGATGCCGAAGAAGGCCGCGTCGAAGGCGCCGGCGTCCGCCAGGAAGCCGCCCTCACGGACATAGCTGGTGTTCTCGCCGCCCGACTCCGGGTCGTACAGCCCCTCGATGTCCCAGCCGCGGTCGGCCGGGAAGCCGGAGACCGCGTCCCGTCCGGAGACCAGCAGCTGCCACAGCTCCTCGGGCGTCCGAACGCCGCTGGGGAAGCGGCAGCTCATCGCGACGATCGCGATCGGGTCGTCGACCACGGCCGCCACGGGGGCCGCCGGACCGGCGACGGCCGCGCTCTCCTTGCCCAGGACCTCGGTCCTCAGATAGTCGGCGAGCGCCGTCGACGACGGGTAGTCGTAGACCAGTGTGGGCGGCAGCCGCAGCCCGGTCACGGAGTTCAGCCGGTTGCGCAGCTCGATGGCGGTCAGCGAGTCGAAGCCGAGTTCCCGGAAGGCCCGGTCGGACTCGACCGCCTCCGCGTCGGCGTGGCCGAGCACGTCCGCCACCGCGGCGCGCACCAGATCCAGCAGTGCCCGCTCGGCTTCGGCCACCGACAGTCCCGCCAGCCGCTGGGCCAGTGAGGAGTCGGCGTCGGCAGTCGTCACACCGGACGTCTGCGCGGCCTCGGCCTCCAGCGCCGCGCGCGCCTCGGGCAGTTCCAGCAGCAGGGCGCTCGGCCGCGAGGCGGTGAAGCCCGGCGTGAGCCGCGCCCAGTCGATGTCCGCGATGGTCACCGCGGTCTCGTCCAGGTCCAGCGCCCGCTGCAACGCGGCGATCGCCAGCCCGGCGTCCATCGGCGGCACGCCCGCACGGCGCATGCGCTGCTCCAGCGCCTCGTCGGCGGCCATGCCGCCCTCGGCCCACGGGCCCCAGGCGACCGAGGTCGCCGGCAGCCCCTCGGCACGTCGCAGCTCGGCCAGCGCGTCCAGGAAGGCGTTCGCGGCGGCGTAGTTGCCCTGCCCGGCGGCACCCATGGATCCGGCGATCGAGGAGAAGAGCACGAACGCGGAGAGGTCCAGCTCACGCGTCAGCTCGTGCAGACCGGCCGCCGCGTCCGCCTTCGCGCGCAGGACGTTCCGGATGCGCTCGGGGGTGAGCGCGTCCAGCACACCGTCGTCCAGCACACCGGCCGCGTGGACCACAGCCGTCAGCGGAAGCTCCGCCGGCAGCCCGGCCAGCAGCCCGGCCAGGGCGTCGCGGTCGGCCACATCGCAGGCCGCGACGGTGATCCGGGCCCCGAGCCCGGTGAGTTCTTCACACAGCTCGGCCGCGCCCGGCGCGTCCAGGCCACGACGGCTGGTCAGGACGAGGTGCTCGGCGCCCTGGCCCACCAGCCAGCGCGCGACCTGCGCACCCAGTGCGCCCGTGCCGCCGGTGACCAGAACGGTCCCGGCCCCCGGCTGCCAGGTGTGCCCGGCCTTCGTCGGCGCCGCGCCGCGGATCAACCGACGTCCGAAGACGCCGGAGGAACGGACCGCGACCTGGTCCTCGCCACCACGGCCGGACAGCACCCCGGCCAGCCGCGCCAGCGCCCGGTCATCCGCCGATTCCGGTAGATCGACCAGACCACCCCACCGCTCCGGATGCTCCAGCGCGGCGACCCGGCCCAGACCCCAGGTCTGCGCCTGCCACGGGTCGACGGCCTTGTCCGACCGGCCGACCGACACGGCACCGCGCGTGGCGACCCACAGCTGGGCGTCGACGCCCGCGTCGCCCAGCGCCTGCGTCAGGGCGGCCGTCAGCAGCAGCCCCGCGGCACCCTCGACGGCCAGCAGCGAGAACACACCCGCCACCGCGCCGTCGCCGGCCACCGCACGCAGCCGCCCGGCCATCGCCGCGCGGTCGTCCTCGGCGCCGAGCTCGATGACCTCGGCCTCGGCACCGCGTGCCGACAACGCCCGTACGACGCCTTCGGCCCACGCCTCGTCGGCCTGGCGTCCGGAGGTGACAACCAGCCAGCGACCGCTCGGCGCGCCCTCCGCACGGAGGGTCACCGGCTTCCAGGACACCTGGTAGCGCCAGGCATCGACGGTCGACTGCTCGGTCTGCCGGCGCCGCCACGAGGACAGCATGGGCAGGACGGTGCCCAGCGAGGAGAGCTCGTCGGCGTTCGCGGAGTGCAACGTGCCCGCGAGAGCCTCCAGGTCCTCCCGCTCCACGGCCTCCCAGAACGGCGCGGCCACCGCGTCGGCGGTCAGCGCACCGCCCCGGGCCTGCTTCTCCGGGTTCTCCACCCAGTAGCGCTGCCGCTGGAACGCGTACGTCGGCAGGTCCACCCGCCGCGCACCCGTCTCCGCGAAATACGCCTGCCAGTCCAGGGCGAAGCCCTGGGCATACAGCGCCGCCAGCGCACCGGCCAACGACTCCGTCTCGGCACGCCCCTTGCGCAGCGCGGAGACGAACACCGCGGGGTCACCGGTAACGCATTCCTGTGCCATCGCGGTGAGTACACCGTCTGGGCCGAGCTCGACGAACGTGGTGACGCCTTCGGCCTCCAGCGTGCGGATGCCGTCGAGGAAGCGGACGGCGTCGCGGACGTGCCGCACCCAGAAGTCCGCAGTCGTGATCTCGTCGGCGGATACCAGCGCACCGGTCAGGTTGGACACGATCGGAATGCGCGGGGCCTCGTACGACAGTGTCTCCGCGACCTCGCGGAACGCCTCCAACATGCCATCCATGCGGGGTGAGTGAAACGCATGACTGACCGTCAGGCGCTTTGTCTTACGGCCCTGTCGTTCGAAGGTCGCGGCGATCGCGACGGCCGCGTCCTCGTCACCCGCGATCACCACAGACGTCGGGCCGTTGAGCGCGGCAATGCTCACACCCTCGGTCAACAACGGCACAACCTCGTCCTCCGACGCCTGCACCGCGAACATCGCGCCACCCGCCGGAAGCTCCTGCATCAACCGACCACGAGCCACCACCAACTTCGAGGCGTCAGAGAGGGACAGCACACCCGCCACATGCGCGGCGGCCAACTCACCGATCGAATGACCCGACAAGAAGTCAGGACGCAGCCCCCACGCCTCGACCAGACGGAACAGCGCCACCTCGACCGCGAACAACGCAGGCTGGGTGAAGCCCGTCCGGCCGAGCAGCTCGACGTCGTCACCGAACAGCACACCCTTCAGCGGACGGTCCATGTGCCGGTCCAGCTCAGCACACACCGCGTCCAGCGCCTTGGCGAACACCGGGAACGTCTCATACAACTCACGGCCCATACCGAGCCGCTGACTCCCCTGCCCCGTAAACAGGAAGGCGGTCTTGCCCCCGGTGGCTGTGCCCGTGGTGAGGCCCGCGGCGGTGGTGCCATGTGCCAGGGCGTCCAGGCAGTTACGGAAACCGGCGTGGTCGTCGGCGACGACCACCGCACGGCGCTCCAGCGCCATGCGGCCGACCGCCAGCGAGTAGGCCACATCGGTGGCGTCGAGCCCGGTGTTCGCGGCGAGGTGGGCAAGGAGCCGCTCGGCTTGGCCGCGCAGGGCGGCCTCGGACTTGCCCGACAGCACCCACGGCACCGACAGCGGCTTCGCCACCGGAGCACCGGTGGGCTTCGCGGGAACCGGCTCGGGTGCCTGCTCCAGGATGGTGTGGGCGTTGGTGCCGCTCACACCGAAGGAGGACACCGCCGCACGGCGCACCCGGCCGGTCTCGGGCCAGGCCCGCGTCTCGGTCAGCAGCTCGATGTCGCCGGCCGCCCAGTCGACGTGGGAGGTGGGCTCGTCGATGTGCAGGGACTGCGGCAGCATCCCGTGGTGCATCGCCATGACCATCTTGATGATGCCGCCGACACCGGCCGCCGCCTGCGTGTGGCCAATGTTGGACTTCAGGGAGCCGAGCCACAGCGGCAGGCCCTCCAGCCGCTCCTGACCGTAGGTCGCCAGCAGCGCCTGCGCCTCGATCGGGTCACCGAGGGTGGTGCCGGTGCCATGCGCCTCCACGACGTCGACTTCTGCGGCGGAGACACCCGCGTTGACGAGCGCTGCCCGGATGACGCGCTGCTGGGACGGGCCGTTGGGCGCCGTCAGACCGTTGCTCGCACCGTCCTGGTTCACCGCGCTGCCGCGCACCACGGCGAGCACCTTGTGACCGTTCTTCCGGGCGTCGGAGAGCCGCTCCACGAGGAGCATGCCCGCGCCCTCGGACCAGCCGGTGCCGTCCGCCGCCGCGGCGAAGGACTTGCAGCGGCCGTCCGTCGACAGGCCCTGCTGGCGGCTGAAGTCGATGAAGGTGTCCGGGGTGGCCATGACGGTCACACCGCCGGCCAGCGCCATCGAGCACTCACCGTTGCGCAGCGCCTGCGCGGCCAAGTGCAGCGCCACCAGCGACGACGAGCACGCCGTGTCGACGGTGACCGCCGGACCCTCCAGCCCGAAGGTGTACGACACCCGGCCGGAGGCAACGCTGCCCGCGGCGCCGGTGCCCAGGTAGCCCTCCAGGTCCTCCGGGACGGCCGTGAGCCGCGTGAGGTAGTCGTGGTACATGACGCCCGCGAACACACCGGTCTTGCTGCCGCGTACCGACGCCGGGTCGATCCCGGCGCGTTCGAACGCTTCCCAGGCGGTCTCCAGCAGCAACCGCTGCTGCGGGTCCATGGCGAGGGCCTCGCGCGGGTTGATACCGAAGAAGTCCGGGTCGAACTCGGCGGCGTCGTGCAGGAAGCCGCCCTCGATGGTGGAGCTGGTGCCCGACTGCCCGGGGTTGTCGCCGTGCAGCCCGTCCAGGTCCCAGCCGCGGTCGGCCGGGAAGCCGGAGATCGCGTCCACCGAACCCAGGACGAGCTGCCACAGCTCCTCGGGGCTGGTGACACCGCCCGGGTAGCGGCAGCTCATGCCGACGATGGCGATCGGCTCGTCTTCGGCCACGGCGACGGGTGTCGCCGGGACCGCGGTCACGACCTCCTCGCCTACCAGCTCGGTCCGCAGGTGGCGGGCGAGGACGCTCGGGTCCGGATAGTCGAAGACGAGAGTGGCGGGCAGCCGCAGCCCCGTCACCGCGTTC
>NZ_JBEOVN010000317.1:0-5233 GCF_040295565.1 Streptomyces sp. NPDC002785
GTCATGCGGCTTCGATTGCAAGGCGGAGGAAGGAAGCGGATGGGGTCTCCCCTGGTCGAGCGAAGCCGAGAGCTCGGGGAAAGAGCGTCGTTGACCGACGACAACGCCGCAAGCGGAGTCGCAGGGCGTCGGGAGCCCGCTCCCTATCGTGGGGGAGGTCGTTACGGCTTGGGATCGGCTGCGTCCGCCGTCCGGGCCACACCCTTGGACGCCGCCTTCGCCGTGCATTCGGAGCAGCGGCCGAAGATCGCGAAGTGCTTCATGTCCGTCTCGAAACCGAAGCTGCCCTGCAGCTTCGCGGTGAACTCGGCGACGACATCGACATCGGCCTCGATCACGTTCGTACAGTCGCGGCAGACCAGATGGATGTGGTGATGGCGGTCGGCCAGATGGTACGTGGGTGCCCCGTGGCCCAGATGGGCGTGGCTGACCAGCTCCAGTTCCTCCAGGAGCTCCAGCGTCCGGTAGACGGTGGAGATGTTCACGCCGGACGCGGTCTTGCGCACCTCGGAGAGGATGTCGTCGGGCGTCGCGTGTTCCAGCGTGTCGACGGCTTCCAGGACAAGCTGCCGCTGCGGCGTCAGACGATAGCCGCGCTGCCGGAGATCGGTCTTCCAGTCGGTGCTCACCACAGGCCCAGTGTAGGACCGGGCGAGCACCTGTCCGTAGCTTTGTATGTGAGGAAACCCGGCGACGGGTTGGACTACTTGAAGAACGCGATGCCGTCGTCCGGCAGGTCGCCGAGGCTCTTCGCCATCGCCTCGACCTCTTCCGGGGTGACGACCTTCTTCAGATGTGCCGACATGTACGGGCGCAGCTCCACCTCGGGGGTGGCCTTCTCGCCGACCCACATCAGGTCGCTCTTCACATAACCGTAGAGACGCTTGCCACCGCTGTACGGGCCGGAGGCCGCGGTCCGGGCCACCGCGTCGGTGACCAGGTCGATCTGCGGCTTCTGGTCGGCCAGCTCGCCGTACCAGATCTCGATGACGCCCTGGTCGCGGACCATGACGACCTCGACCTTGCGGTCCTTGTCGATGCGCCAGTAGCCGGACTCGGACTCCAGCGGCTTGACCTTCTTGCCCTCGGAGTCGAGCAGCCAGGTGTGCGAGACGTACTCCAGGAAGTCCCGGCCGTCGTGGCTGAAGGAGACTTCCTGGCCGAAGTTGCACTGATCGGCACCGGGGAAGTCGGAGACACCCGCGCCCGCCCAGTTGCCGAGGAGGAAGGCCAGAGGGACGAGGTCCGGGTGGAGGTCGGACGGGATCTCGATCATGAGCGGCTCAGACGATCTGTGAGGTGGGGGTGACTGCGAACGCAACACATCGGGCGTGAGCGTCACATAGTCGTGACGGGGGTACCCGCGCGGACGGACGCGAGGGCGGGGAGGGTCAGCGCTGACCCTGGTACAGCTTCTTCACGGTCACGCCGGCGAAGGCGAGAACGCCGACGCAGACCAGGACCAGCAGGGCGGAGAAGAATGCCTCAAGCATGGGAACTCCTTGGAACGAGCGGTATGGCAGCAGTACGGCGCCGGGCCCCAGCCTAATGGGTTGGGGCCCGGCCCGTCGGTTCGGGGTTTGCTCGGGGACCGCCGAGGGGCAGGTCAGCCCAGCAGCTGGTTCTGCAGGATCAGCGTCTGGTGGAACGGAACGCTCTCCGTGCCCTCCTTGCCCTTGCGGGACTGGACGACGAGGGCGAGCGTGTCGCCGGCGACCAGATACCCCTGGCGGACCTGTGCCGCGCCGTACGGCTTCTGCTCGGCGAACGCGTACGAAGCGGTGCGCTCCACCTTGCCCGCGCCGTTCCAGCCTTCGTCGAGGACCATCCCGGACGTCTCGGACGTCCCGACGAGCGGCACCCCCGAGGGGGTGTCCTGGACAAGCGCGTCCCTGAAGTACTGCGCGAAGGCCGTCGAATTGAACTGGACGAGATAGATCCTGGACGACGTGCCGTCGGGCATCGTCCAGCCGCGGGCGGCGACGTGCCGTGGAGCAGAGTCCTTCAGTATCTGCGTGATCTCGGAGCGCTTGCCCTTCACATACTCGGAGAGGTACTGCTCCGTGCTCACCCAGCCGCCGTCGAGCTTCTTGTCCACGGTTGCTCCGGCCGGGGCAGGCAGCAGCAGACGCCGAAGGTCGGCGTGGTGGATCTCGGCGGGATTGCCATCGCTGAACGGGCGGGGCGAACCGGCCGGCAGCGCGGGCAGGCTCAGCTCGGGATAGTCCCAGCGGCCGTCGCTCTCGGTGGCCAGACCGGGCACGTCGGTGCGCTCCATCGAGGTGATACCGAAGGCCGTACCGGCGCCGAGACCGGCGAGGACCAGGGCCGCGACAGTCCACCGGGCGACGGCCCGCAGGACGCGCCTGGGCTGTTCGGGCGGCAGCGGCGGGAACAGGGGAGGCTCGGGCGCCTGCGGTACGGGGGCGGATCCGGCGGGCGCGGTTTTGGTGGGCGGCGCGTCGGGCGCGTCGGGCGTTTCCACTGTCTGCTCGGTCATACGTACTCCCCCGGAGACGTGATGTGGTTGAGCTGGTCCTTCAACAGCTCGGCGACGGCCGCCCGGTCGAAGGGCACGGTGCCGGACGCCGAGACGCTGATGCTCAGCTCACCGTCGTATGCCAGGCAGTTCATGGACTCGATGGAGTCCTTGCTGTTCTTGCGCGGGACGAAGCACGTGGCATTCCTCGTGTGCCCCTGGATCTTCGGCCCCTGGCGGAAGACGCCGACGATCTCGAAGAGATCCGACCTGAAGGTGTAGAGGTTCCGGACGGCCTTCTTGTCCTTCATCCGCATGATCCGGGTTTCCACCAGCAGGTCGTTGCCGTCCGATGCATAGGAACGGGCAGCGGTGCCCTCGATACGGAGCTTGTCGACCCGCTTCTCGTAGGCCCGGCGCTCCTTGCCCGCGAGACCGTGGGCGCTCTCCTTCACCGCGGCGGCGGCCGTCTTGCCGCTCTGCTCGCTGTCGTTGCCCAGCTCCCCGATGTCGGGGCCGAGCCGGTAGCCGCTCGGGACCGGCAGCAGCAGCTTGCTGAGTTCGGTCGAGGCCCTGCCCCGGGCCACGTCGCCGGCCGGGTCCTTGCCGGGCTCGTGCGCGGGTTCCTGCCAGAGGCTGGTCCTGGCGCCGCGGTCGGCGTTGTCCACCGTGGTCCCGGTGTACGCGGCCGCACCGCCGACCGCGGCGAGCACCAGCACGACGGGAAGCGCAGTGAGGATCACCCGGCGTGCCCGGCCGGGGGTGGCCGGGGGAAGGGGAGCGGCCGTCCCGGGAGCGTCGGCGTGCTCGTCGGGCGTGGTCACGTCGTTCACAGGCGCTCCAGCTGTCGCTCGGCCAGCGTCCGGATGTCCTTCTTGCTGATCGGCACGGTGTCGTAGATGTGGATGTCGGCCATGATGTCGCCGCGGTACACGGTGGCCCTGGCCTGGTAAGACGGCAGATAGCCCGGTTTCCGCTCGACCTCGTAGAGGTAGTAGCGGCCGTTGCCGCTTCCTTTGAGCGGATCGCCGTCGTTGCCCGCACCGAACTCGGTGCCGGGCATGTACGAACGCTGGCCCTCGGCCAAGTCCTGGGCTTCCTGCTCGACGCCCGAGCGGAACTGCACGAGATAGGTCGTGGCGGTGCGGTACTGCCCGCGCTTCCAGGCGGCGCCCGCGATCCGGCGCATGTCGGACTCCACGAAGTACTCGTACTGGGAGCCCTTGTCCCTGAAGGTGCGGGCGTACTCGTCCACGCCCAGCCAGCCGTCCCGGAAGCCCAGCGCCGCCTTGTCCTCGCTCCAGCCCGCGGGCCTGTCGGCGAGCAGCTTGCGCAGGTCGCCGTCCGTCCTGACCCGCCGGTCCTGGGACGCGGGCAGCGGGTCGGGGGCCCCGCCCGCGGGCAGCGCCTTCGCCGGGTACGCCAGATCGGGCTGCGACAGGGCGGGCAGCGGTGTCGGGGCGCGTCCGGCCTGCACGTCGTAGCCCACGGCGGTGCCGCCGACGATACCGAGCACCGCGGCAGCGGCGATCAGCAGCACCGTGCGCCCGCGCGGGCGCTTCGCGATGGGCGCTGCGGCCGGTGCGGCCTCGGGCTCAGCCACGGGCGCCGACTTGGGCACGGGCTGGGGCTGAGCCCGGGGCTCGGGTCCGGCCTCAAGCGCCGGCACCGGCTCCGGCGTCCTGCTCACCAGCGATGGCTCTACGGCACCGGCCGGTGTCTCTTTCGCGGCGAGCGGCTCGGCCTGCCCGTCAGGAATGGTGTCTTTCGGTTCCAAAAGGGGGTCCCCCCACGAGACCTGAGGCGCGGATTCCGTTATCCGCGCACACACCTGACTGCCGCCGTGGCAATGAGGTTGCCCACCCGGCGATTACAGTTCGGCATATGCCGAAGAAGCTCGTGATCAAGGTGACTGCCGGTGCCGACTCGGCCGAGCGCTGCTCGCAGGCGTTCACAGTGGCCGCGGTCGCCGTCGCCAGCGGTGTGGAGGTCTCGCTCTGGCTGACCGGGGAGTCCTCGTGGTTCGCACTGCCGGGGCGCGCCGCGGAGTTCGAACTGCCGCATGCCGCGCCACTGCCGGATCTGATCGAGTCGATCCAGGCGGGCGGGCAGATCACTCTCTGCACGCAGTGCGCCGCCCGTCGCGACATCACCCAGCAGGACGTCCTGGAAGGCGTACGGATCGCGGGCGCCCAGGTCTTCGTCGGGGAGATCATGGCCGACGGCGTCCAGGCCCTCGTCTACTGACGCGCCCGCGCCGTACCGGCTACCGCCGCTTCTTGCCGTCGAGTTCGTCCCACCACTCGTCGGACTGCGGGTCGCCCGACGGATCGTCCCACCAGCGGTCCTCCGGGCCCCGCCGGTTGGCGACCATGGCCGCGATCGGGGGGATGACCATGGCTACGAGACACATCGCTATCGCGGCGGGCATCGACCACAGCCTGACAAAGGCCCACGCCGATACGAAGAGGACGATGCAGCCGCCCATCATCAGGAAATAGCCGCGACGGCGTCGCGCGTACATGACTCAAGCGTAGGCCCGTTCCCGCCCATACGAACGGCGCGAAGGGCCGTACCCCGCTTCAGAAGGCGTCCAACCCCTGGGGTACGGCCCTTCGGCCGGCAATGCGTCGCGAGAGGCGCGAAGCCGCGTTCGGAACCAGTGCTGTGACCGGAAAGGTTCACCGGCTCGCGACGCCCGGCACGGCGCCTCGCCGCGTTGTCGCATCACCCGAGTACATCCAGTACGCGGGT
>NZ_JBEOVN010000318.1:0-5207 GCF_040295565.1 Streptomyces sp. NPDC002785
CTATGAGGTCACGATCTCCGGCCGGTACACGCATTGGCACCGCTCGGAAGGCCGACGATTCAGAGTGAGGACAGCCGAAGCGTCAATCGGGGATCGGGTCAGACCCTCGAGCGGTGCCGCCTCATCCTCACAGTCGGGGATCTTGGAGCTGGCGGTGTCAACCGCTGGAACTTCTCCAGGACTTCGGCCGGTGGATGCCGCGCTGGTCCAGGAAACTCTGGAAGGCGGTCGGGCGTCGGTACGGAGGTGTTCCTCCGGTTGGCGGCAGGCCGCTGAGGCGCTCGATGTTGACGGCGATGGCAGTCAGGATGTGCTGGACGTGGGCTCTGTCCTGCCCTCGGTAGCGGCAGCGGCGCATACCGTGGCCGTGGGCGAATTCGTTGACGGTGCCCTCCACCCCGGAGCGCACCGCGTATCGGGTCTTCCACTCGGGTGTCTGCTGCTCGGTGCGGACTCGAAGCTGCAGGTCGCGGAGTTCTCGTGGTGGAAAACCCACGGTCCGGGCGTTTTCGCTGGAGCTGGTGCACTGGACGCGGGTCGGGCAGGGCCGGCACTGGCCCTTGGTGAAATTCGCCACGATCAGGGGCGCCGCAGTGGGTGACGAGGTCGGGTAGGGACCGTGCCAGCTGCTACTGACCTGGCCCTGGGGGCAGGTCACCTGTCGGTGGTCGAAGTCGATGTGGAAGTCGTCGCGGCCGAAACCCCCGCCTCGGCGGTGCTGACGAGTGGGGTTGCCCGGCAGCGGTCCGGTGACGGTGACCTGGTGTTCCCGGGCGGCCTGTTCCAGGTGGACCAAGGAGGTGTAGCCACTGTCGACCAGGTGCTCGGCGGGCAGCAGGCCGCGGCGCCGCAGACGAATATGGATGCTGGGCAGGACCTGGCTGTCGTGTGTGGTGACCGGAGTGGTGGCCACATCCGTGATCACGTTGGGGCCGTCAGGGGCACAGGTCTCGGTCAGGTGGGCGGAGAACCCTCTCCAGCTGATGATGTGTCCGTGACGCGCGTATCGGGCTGAGGTGTCGTAGGGCGAGACGATCGCCAGGGACGAGGGCGGCAGCCCCGGCCCGCCGTCCTCCTCGGTGCGCCAGAGCAGGCGGCCCGCGGCATCGCGGTAATAGTGCTGGACCATGATCTGCCGCAGGGCCTGGACCCGGGGGCCGGACGCACGGCCTGCCCCGTGCTGGTAGAGGTGTTCCAGGAGCCGGGCGGCGTCGTCGCCGGTGGTGTTGATCCTGCTCTTGGGCCGGGTGGGATTTTTGCCCAGGCGGACCGGGCGGCCGTAGCGGCGACCCCACTCCTCGTCGACCAGTCCATCCAGCAGGTGCTCGGCGACGCCGGCGACCTCCTCCAACACGGCCCGCACCGCCTCGGTGACCAGCTCCAGCCGGGTCAGGTCGCGTACCGCGGCCAGGACGTGAGTGGAGTCGGTGCGTTGTGTGGTGCGCTCGCGCACCAGACCGGCCTCCTTGAGGCGGGTCAGCGCGAGGTCGAGGAGGCGGTCGGCACGGTCGCCTTCGGCGAGACGGTCACGGAAGTCTGCCAGTACGCTGTGGTGGAAGCCGGGGTCGTCCAGTTCCAGGGCCATGGCGTACTTGAAGTCGATGCGGCAGCGCACTGCCTCGGCGGCCTGCCGGTCCGACAGGCCGAGCAGGAACTGCAGCACACAGACGGTGGCCAGCTGGGCGGGCGAGAGGCCCGGACGCCCGTCGCGCGGGTACCAGTCGGTGAAATCCTCGTCGCGCCACAGCCCGTCGAGCCGGTCGCGCACCCATATCGCCGTCGTGCCGTCCGGGTTGCTCGCCCGCGCGATCCGCGCGGTCAGAGGCGGGACTTGCTCACCGGAACGGGGGCGGAGGGACAACGGGCACCTCGACAGCTGCATCGGTCATCGGAACGACCCGAGCATGCCGGTTGATCATGCTGCCGCACCGCAAAACTCCAAGATCCCCGACTCGGTGTTATTGAGACGGACGTAGATCACCTGCACGCGCTGTCCGAATCTTGGTCTGATGCGCGCCGATGCGGTGGGCGCGGCAAGCAGCGGGCGCAGCGTGCCGGTCACAACCATCCGCTGCGCTGTGCCTGCAGGGCCATCTGGAAGCGGTTCGCGGCGCCCAGCTGGGCCATCAGGATCTGCAGGCGGCGGAACAGCGTGCGGCGACTGATGCCCATCTCGCGGGCGATGACGTCATCGCTCGCGCCGCCCGCGAGGAGCCACAGCAGGCGGCGGTCGGCGGGTGGCAGGCCGCCTGGGAGAGTGGTGCGGCCGTGGAACGGCAGGGCGTTCTGCCAGGACTGCTCGAACAGCGCCATGAGCGCGGAGAGCAGGCCGCACGGCTGCACGACCAGCATGGTGTTGTGTACGTCGGCCTCTTTGATCGACAACGACACGAGTGCGTACGCCTCGTCGATGATCACGAGTTTGACCGGCACCGACGGCAGCACCCTGGCCTGTTCGCCGGCCTTGATGCACGGTTCGATGCCCTCCTTCAGGTGGCCCGGGTGCTCCAGCGACTCCCGCGAGTACACGACACGCTGCGTCACACCGCGGGCGAGCGTGGCCAGCGCGTCGTCCGTGGCGCTGGCCAAGGGGAAGTACGGCGGTGACTCGAACTGCCGGATCTGATCGCGGGCGCTTGCCCAAGCGTGACGAATCCTGGGGCCGATGGCGTCGCCGGTGACGACCTCGACGAGATTGGCGTTGTACGCGGCGAGCCGCTGTCGCCGGAACGACTCAAACGCGCCCCCGACGGTGATGCGCGACTCCTCGACCTCGGCCACACGGTGCCGGGCGAGGATCTCCAGGCCGGCGGTCGGCGGAACCGGGGCCACCACGTCCCCGCCTTCCTCGGCGGCACTGGCCAGACCGGCCTCGACCAGCGCGCCGTAAGCCGTGGCCAGTTCCGCACCGTCCAGGCCGGCCGCGGCCGCGATCGCACTCAGCGGGGCGGGGGCCAGCTCAAGCAGTGCCAGATAGACCTGACCCGCCGCGTGATCGATGCCCAGAAGCCGAAGGGCCTCGCCGAGTTTCGCGTTCGTCATACGCCGCATTATCGATGGTTCCGGTCGGAACTGTGGCTGATCTGTGCCAGTGGCACTCTTCGGCACCGAGCACGCGCGGTGCGGGATACCGTCCGGGAGCCGCCGAAGACCGGCGGCGGCGAGAGTGCCCGAGCCCCACCGGGAGCAAGCCTGTCCGTACGGCTCACTCTGCTCCTCGCCGCTGAGGAACCCACCCAGAAGAAGGTGTATGCCGTGGCGAAAGGCCGAAAGAACGGTCTCTACTCAGGGATCTCCGAGGAACTGTCCGCTCTGATGCGAACGGGGTGGGCGGACACCGAGCGGCACGACCTGCGGCTCGGCGAGCAGGCTCCGTACGCAGCCCGTCGCCGCGCCACGCTCTCCGCGCGCTTTCCGGGCGAACGCCTCGTGATTCCCTCGGGGAACCTCAAAGTCCGTTCGAACGACGACAGTTACCCGTTCCGGCCGTACTCGGGCTACGTGCACATGACCGGAGACCAAGCCCGGGACGGTGCTCTCGTCCTCGAACCCCGAGCGGACGGCGGCCATGACGCCTACTGCTACCAGCTGCCACGGGACAGCCGGGACAACGACGAGTTCTGGACCGGCGCCACGGCGGAGCTGTGGATGGGCCGGCGCCGCTCCCTCGCCGAGTCGGAGCTCGTGCTCGGTCTGCCCTGCCGGGACGTCCGCACGGCGGCCGGTGACCTGGCCGCCGCCTCCGGTGCGCCGACCCGGATCGTCCGGGGTCTCGACCCGTCCCTGGAGGCCGCCGTCACCACCGAAGAGGAGCGCGACGCCGAACTGGAGGAGGCGCTCAGCGATCTCCGCCTCGTCAAGGACGACTGGGAGATTGCCGAGCTCCGCAAGGCCGTGGACTCCACGGTGCGCGGATTCACCGATGTGATCGGTGAGCTCTCGGGGGCGGTCGCGTCGTCCGAGCGGTGGATCGAGGGCACGTTCTTCCGCCGTGCACGCCTTGAGGGCAATGCCGTCGGCTACGGCTCGATCTGCGCCGCGGGCGAGCACGCCACGATCATGCACTGGACGGACAACGACGGTCCGGTGCGCCCGGGGGATCTGCTCCTGCTCGACGCCGGCGTGGAGACGCACACCCTCTACACCGCTGACGTCACGCGCACGCTGCCGATCAGCGGGACCTTCACGCCCCTGCAGCGCAAGGTCTACGACGCGGTGTACGCGGCCCAGGAAGCCGGCATGGCAGCCGTCAAGCCGGGCGCCGCGTACCGGGACTTCCACGAGGCGTCCCAGCGCCACCTGGCGGCACGGCTGGTCGAGTGGGGCTTCATCGAAGGCCCGGCCGACCGCGCGTACGAGCTCGGCCTCCAGCGCCGCTTCACGATGGCGGGCACCGGTCACATGCTCGGTCTGGACGTCCATGACTGTGCGCAGGCCCGGAACGAGGAGTACGTCGACGGTGTGCTGGAGCCCGGCATGGTGCTCACCGTCGAGCCCGGCCTGTACTTCCAGCCGGACGATCTCACCGTGCCCGAGGACTGGCGCGGCATCGGCGTCCGGATCGAGGACGACCTGGTCGTCACCGACGACGGTCACGAGAACCTGTCGGCGGGCCTGCCGCGGTCGGCGGACGACGTCGAGGAGTGGATGGCCCGGTTCGCGGGTTGAGTGCGTCGAACAAGACCGGCCGGCGAATGGGGGGTGGGAGAAGGGGCGGGGCTGGGTGCGCGCAGCTGCGAGTCGGTGGATTGAGGCATGGCGGAGCCATGGTGATCGACGACAACGCGGCAGATGTGCGTGCCCGGCCCCGCGCTGCCAGTGACGCAGCAGCCGAGCGACGCCGCGCCCACTCGCACTCTGCGAAGGAACAGGCTGCGGAGCCGGTTGCCGCCGCGACGTATCCAGGCCGGAGGCCGGACGCGGACGTCCCACCCGCAGCGAGCGAAGCAGTCCGCCACGCCCTGACTTCCCGGAGTCAGCCGCCGCTCCGTCCGGGCCTGACGGCGGCGAACTCCCTTCGCCGAGCGGCCCGGCATGCGGGGCGGCACCAGCCGGGCCGCCCCTGCCCAGGTCCGACGTCGACGGAGTGACGTACTCGGTGTCCTTGTCCACCTGAGGTTCCCCCGAGATGCGGAGGATGTTGACAGAGGGTCAGATGGGAATCATGAGAGGAACATCGACCATGGCCGCACCCAGGAAATATCCGT
>NZ_JBEOVN010000319.1:0-5186 GCF_040295565.1 Streptomyces sp. NPDC002785
AAAGTCCCGGCACAGCGCGTTGAAGCAGGAAGCCCCCGGAAGGGTCACACGACCCAGGCCGGAATCCCTGGACTTTAGGCCAGGGAGCACGTCAACTGATTGACCTGCAGGAAAGCACGATGCCATAGTCCGTTCCCAAGGGAAACTCATTGGGGAGGGTGCGCGCGCTGCGCCGGCGCGCGCCGCTGAGCATCGTGGGCACCGGGCTGCTGCTCGTGGGGCTGGGATACGCGGCGCTGATCCTGGGGGCCGGGGCGCTGTTCGCCGTCACCATGATGGCGTCGCTGACCGCGGGCGAGATCCTCTACAAGACCACCGCGACGGCGTACGTCGCCGACCAGGCTCCCGCCCATGCGCAGGGCCGCTTTCAGAGCCTGTACGCGGGCGCCTCCATCAGCGGCCAGGTGCTGGCGCCGCCGATCGGCGGCGCCCTCTACGCTGCCGCGCCGGGACTGCTCTGGCCGGCCTGCGCGGTGCTGGCGGGCGGTGCGGGTGCGGCGGTGCTGGCGGTGCGGTGGCTGCGCGGGCCGGTGCGCGAGGAAGCTCCCGCACCGGCACCCGAACGGCAGGCGCAGCCCGGCTGACCGGGTGGTCGTGGGCTCCCGGGGGCCGCGCGCGACCATCCGGCGAGACCGGTTGGCTCCGGCGGTGGCTCGCCGGTTAGGTTCGTGTCATGACCGACACGACTCCTGTTCGCACCACCGGCGCCGTCGCCGCCGGCCTCGCCACCATCGCCGGCGACGGTTCCGTTCTCGACACCTGGTTCCCCGCCCCCGAGCTCACCGCGGAGCCCGGCCCGGCCGGAACCGAACGGCTCACCCCCGACCAGGCCGTCAACCTCATCGGCGAGGGCGCCGCCAAGGCCATCGGCGTGGACGCCCGCCGCGGTGTCGAGATCGTCGCCGTACGTACGGTCATCGCCTCGCTCGACGACAAGCCGCTCGACGCGCACGACGCGTACCTGCGCCTGCACCTTCTCTCGCACCGCCTCGTCCAGCCGCACGGCCAGAACCTGGACGGCCTCTTCGGCCTCCTCACCAACGTCGCCTGGACCTCGCTCGGCCCGGTCGCCGTCGACGACGTGGAGAAGGTGCGGCTGAACGCCCGCGCCGAGGGCCTGCACCTCCAGGTCACCTCGGTCGACAAGTTCCCCCGGATGACGGACTACGTCGCGCCGAAGGGTGTCCGGATCGCCGACGCCGACCGGGTCAGGCTCGGCGCGCACCTCGCCTCCGGTACCACCGTCATGCACGAGGGCTTCGTCAACTTCAACGCGGGCACCCTCGGCACGTCGATGGTCGAGGGCCGGATCTCCGCGGGTGTCGTGGTCGGCAACGGCTCCGACATCGGCGGCGGCGCCTCCACCATGGGCACCCTCTCCGGCGGCGGCAAGGAGCGCATCGTCATCGGCGAGCGCTGCCTGATCGGCGCCGAGGCCGGTGTCGGGATCGCGCTCGGCGACGAGTGCGTCGTCGAGGCCGGGCTCTACATCACGGCCGGCAGCCGCATCACGCTGCCGGACGGCCAGATCGTCAAGGCCCGTGAGCTCTCCGGCGCCTCGAACATCCTCTTCCGTCGCAATTCGGTCACCGGCGCCGTCGAGGCCCGCCCGAACAACGCGGTCTGGGACGGCCTCAACGACGTCCTGCACAGCCACAACTAGCTCGTGGCGGCGAGGAGTTCCTCGTACGCCCTCCGCAGCCCGTCGGCCGCCTCGCGCCCGGCGGGCTGCAGCGGTTCCCGGACCGGTCCGGCGTCGAGCAGCGCCTTCGGGGGGCGGCGGTGACCCGGGCGGCGGTGAACGCGGATGCGGGCCAGCTCTCGAGCGGAGACGGGGCCCTGTCTGGTGCAGGTCCACGCCGCGCCCTGGCGCGCGGGCCCGGAGTCGGGGGCGGTGGCCGTGCACGTGCCGTGGCCCTTGGGAGCCGCCCGGCTGGCCGCCGACGGTGCGGCGGCGGCCGGTGAGGCGCCCAGGGCGAGGAGGGCTGCGGTCAGGGCGAGTGCGGCTACTGCCGCGAGCAGGTGCCTGGCGCGTTTCAAAGGGTGGTCCCCCATGTTCGGTGGCGTACGCGTTCACCGGGGATCGAACCGGCCCGGCAACGGTCTGCGCCAGGGGCGGAATATTCCCCTCCGTGGTCATTTGTGGCCAGTTCCGGCCTCACGCCACCACCCCCGTGGCCGCTACATTCACCCCCGACCGGACACACACAGACGACCAGGGGGAAATAGGCAATGATGCGCCCCATAGGACCCGTCAGCCGCATCGGCAGATCACTCATGGCGGTGACCGCTACGGCGGCCGCCTGGGCGGTCACCGCCATGGGCCTTGCCGCCTCACCGGCTGCTGCAGCACCCACCAACACGACGGCGCCCCGGCCCGGCGACACCTGTACGGCGGCCGACCTCGGCACACGCCACCCGTACATCAAGACCACCGAAGTGTCCCCGACGATCACCCACTTCAAGGGCTGGTACGTCACCGAGGGCACGACCGGCACCCAGACCGTCAGCACCAGCACCCAGACGACCATCTCGGTCTCCGTCGGCCTCAACGGCAATGTCGAGGGCAGTTTCGCCGTCGAGACCCTCGGCAAGGTCGGCGCGAGCCTGGGCCTGAACGTAAAGGTCGACTACTCCTCCACCAGCAGCGAGTCGAATTCGGTCACGTGGAACTTTAACCAGCCCGGCTACTACGGCGCCTACAAGGGCACCAAGAAGGTCACCGGTACGTACGGAAGCCTCAACTGCAACCGCGTCCAACAGGGCGACGGCAGTTGGGCGTTGAAGTGGATCGAGGGGCCAGGCAGCGGCAGCTTCACCACCTACACCACCCTCGAGGAAGGCGCGGTGCGCTGCCAGGACGAGGTGCCCGCAGGCAGCATCATGGCCAAGGCACAAGGCCTCCTCGACTGCGGCTCGGCCGCCGCGAAGGCCGTGCACCCGGCGGGTGCGGTGGCGCCGACGGCGAAGCAGAAGCGGGACCGCCTCGTGCAGCGCCCCGCTCTCACCAGCGGCACGTCCGCCGAACAGCCCAAGGCCACCGGGCGTAGCGCGCGGGCCGCTCTCGACTGCAAGCCCGGCGCCTACAAGATCGCCGTACCCGGCAAGCCCCTGTCCTGGGGCGCGCCGCTCTTGGCGGCCGACGGTGTCCGCCTGCGGCCCTCGACGATCTTCAGCGCCCACCTGGACAACTGGCGCCTGTGCAACGTGACGGAGCAAAACGGGGTCCTCGAGGCGTCCCTGTGGAACTGGGGCAACGGCGGGTGCGCGACCATCGCCGAGCAGAACGCGGCCACCGAACAGGCGGTCCTGATGACGGCCTCCTGCACGGAGGACGACCTCCAGCGGTTCTACATCTACCGCGACATACCCGGCAGCTCGAAGGTCGGTGTACAGAACAAGTACACCGGCTCCATGATGGGCCACGACCGGTACGCGGACGGGGAGTTCATACGCCAGTACTCCAGCGGCAGGCAGGACGGTACGGGTACGTACACCCTGATCGGAGTCTGACGGCCCACACCCCGTGAGCGGCCCCGCACGTGAACCCCCGACCTCCCGGTTTCGTGCGGGGCCCTCCGCGTCCCTACTCCGAGCCCGGCCTTGGGGACCAGTGCCGCGAAGCAGCCGACACCTCGTTGCCCGACAACGCACTTGCCTAATGAACGCCGGGCGGACCGAATCTCCCCAGTAGCGCGGCGAAAGGGGGGATCAGAGAGCGAGCTTGAAGCCTTCGTGGCTGCGGGCGAAGCCCGGCGACTCGTAGAAACGGTGCGCGTCCGTACGCCGCTTGTTACTGGTCAGCTGCATCAGCCCGCACCCCCGCAGCCTGGCCCGGTCGACGGCCCGCTTCATCCTTGCCCTGCTGCCAGCCCAGTCGGCGCAGCTGCTCCACGAGGGCGGCGGCCTGTGGCTCGTTCACATCCGCCTCCACGTCCCGCAGCCGTCCGGCGGCCGGGTCGGCGATGGCGTTCTTGACGGTCCTGGCGTCCCAGCGCCGGGCGACCACCGGCGGCCCCATGCGCACCGAGAACGCACCCTGCGCCTTCAGATGCGCCAGCATCGGATCCAGCCACTGCCTCAGACCGGCGTCGTGCCAGTCGATGACGGGGCCCTCCGGCAGATAGGCCAGATAGCGCTTCACCCGCGGTATCGGCCGGTAGAGAACGAGCCCGGCTCCGACGATCCGTTCCCGGCCGGCGCCGTCCCGGTCGAACCAGCCGATGCTCTCCGCGCGCCAGTCGGGCTTCACATCGCCCCACGACGGAACCTGCATATGGCTCATGGCGGGCCGGCTCGCGACGAACGCCAGATGTTCCTCGCGGCTGATCGCCTTGAGGCGCAGCTCCATGCGGTACTCCGTTCGTTGTCCTGTCGGTGGGACTGGCGGCGTCGACAGGTGGTGTGGTTGACCTCGAGCGCACTTGACGTACCAGTGTGGTCGGCAGCGGCGCGCCACATGGGTGCACCGGTCAGGAGGACCCGACATGCGCGTGCAATTCGAATCCCGTCCCGATCTTGCCCATAACGACGTCGGACTGGTCAAGGCGAGCACCTGGGATGTCGGCACTCCCGAGCGGCAGCGGCAGACGGTCGAAGCCATTCGCGAGGCGTGGGACAGCCGAGAGTGGCCGCATCCGGGGCTGCTCTCCTACACCGTCCATGTCGGTGAGGACGGAAAAACACTGTTCCACTACAGCCAGTGGAGTGGGGAGCAGGCGTATCAGGACTTCTTCCGGCACGGCCGGGACGAACGCAACGCGGACATCGACGCCGCCGTGCCGGGCATTCAGCGGCTCGGGCTGCACACCCTTGAGCTGTACCGTTCCGCGCTGCCGCGGGAGGGGGACGGGCGGGAGCCGGGGTGCGTCGTGATCGTCGACGTCGAGTTCGACGGGGCGGACAAGGCCCGGCAGCGGGACTGGGTGGACACCGTGTTCGAGGCGTTGGGAACCGATCCGGCGCCCGCCCCCGGCGGCATCTCCGGACACTTCCATGTGAGCACCGACGGAACGCGCGTACTCAATTACGCCGAATGGCAGAGCGCGCAGGCCCATGCCGACGCGCTGGCCGGGCCCGGTGACGGGATCGGGTCGAGGACACCGCAGTGGGAGCGGGTGCAGTCGTACCCGGGGGTCGTCGGCACAGGCGTGCGCCGGTACGCGCCCGCGCTCGGCATGAGGCCG
>NZ_JBEOVN010000320.1:0-5047 GCF_040295565.1 Streptomyces sp. NPDC002785
CGGACACCCGAACCGGGTGTCCGCCCCACAGGCGTGTTGTGCGTACGCGGGTCACCAGGCGACGGACGACGTCTTCTCGGACGGGAACAGCACCCACAGCGCCAGGTAGAGCAGGAACTGCGGCCCCGGCAGCAGACAGGAGACCAGGAAGATGATGCGCATGGTTCCCGCGGAGGTGCCGAAGCGCCTTGCCAGCGCTGCGCACACTCCGCCGATCATGCGTCCGTCACGGGGGCGGGCAAGTGCTGCCATGGTGGGCTCCTTCGCGAATCGTTGCTGAGGGAGCAGCTCGGTCGTGCTCCCGATGCATCCATGGTCGCCCGGCGAACGGGGGCAAAGCGTCGCTCTACGGTGCGATGCCGACCCTGGGAATCGTCGGGGTCGACCCCTGAGCCGCCTCGTCCCTGGGGTGGGGCGCCACCCGGACCTGCTGCTTCCTGCGGCGCAGCCGCGCCCGGTACACCGGCACGATCAGCAGATGGGCGAGTGCCACACCGGTGGTGTTCAGCAACAGCGAGTCGACGTCGACGACCTGCCCCGGCACACCGGTCTGTGCCAGTTCGATGGTCAGCGAGATCAGCGACCCCGCCGCGACCGTACGGGCCAGCGAGGCCCACGGGGAGACGAACAGCCGGCCCCCGGCCATCGGCAGCAGCACGCCGAGCGGGGCGAGCAGCAACAGCCCCTCACCGATCCGGCGAGCGGCCTCGACCGGGCCGAGGGCCAGGTCCGCTCTGATACCGGCGAACGGTTGAAGATTCGAGGCGGTCGTCCACGGCACATCGAGTGGGCGCAGCGTCAGCCACCCGACAAGCAGCAGATGCGCGAGGAGGAGGGAGACCCCGGTCGCGCGGAAGCGGATGACAGCCTGACTGCCCGAACCTTGACGCACGCCCCCCAAGACGCGTCGGGCGGCAGGATCGGTTCCGCCCGGCCCGACGGACCCGGATCTCAGCCGGGACGACTCGGCCGGGACGACTCAGGCGGGACGACGCCACACCTGGCCGGGCCACCTGACCGGGGCGACACAGAAACCCGGCCCGTCCGGCGCTTGAGGACAGAAGGACCGGACGCCGTACGCCCCCGGCCCCGCGCTCAGGCCCTCGACCCCGCTTTCAGCGTCTGTGCCGCCTTCGGCCTGGCCTTCGTCTCCGAGGTGCACAGATACCCACGCGGCGCATAGTTCCCCGGCCCGCCCAGCACCACCGTGCCGCCCTGGGCGAGCGCCTCGCTCTCCGTGTACGTACACACGATCTGCGCCAGAGCCTCGGACGGCAGGTCCTCCGGCTGCTCGCTGAGCCGCAGCGTGCCCTGCCGGTCGCCGCTGCGGGCCGCACTGATCCGCAGGTTCGCCGGGACGGCCGTGGAGAACCCGGCCTGCCGCTCATTGGCGGGCGGCTCCTGCTCCAGCTCGTCCAGGAGCGCCTGCGCGATCCGGACCCGGTCCGACTTCGTATCGCCGACCTGCACCGTACGGTCCACCGTGACCAGCTGCGAGGAGCAGACCAGATAGATCTGTACGGGGATGCCCTGGAGGGCCTGGCTGGTGACGTCCTCCGCGGACATCGAGCACGGCACCCGGGACGGTGCGGCCCCGGCGTCCACCGGCACGGTGGTGGTCCTGATCCCGCAGCCCGCGGCCAGCACGGCCGTGATCACGGCACCGGCCAGCGCCACGGCCGAACGGCGTGCCCGGCGGTTGCTGCCCCTCACGTCGCGTCACCCTCCTCGTCCTGGACCCCCGCGTCGTGATCCCCGGCGGAACGGGTGAGCTGCTCGGCATCGCGCGGCAGCCGCAGTACGAATACCGCGCCGTCGCCGTCCGGCGAGTTCGTGGCCGTGATGTCACCGCCGTGGATGTGTGCGTTCTCCATGGCGATCGACAGACCGAGACCACTGCCCTCGGAGCGCGGACGGGAGGCGCTGGCCTTGTAGAACCGGTCGAAGACATGCGGCAGGACGTCCTTGGGGATACCGGGGCCGTGGTCGCGGACCTCGATGACGAGTTCGTCGCCCTCGGTCCTCACCGAGACCCGTACCGGCGAACCGCCGTGCTTGAGCGCATTGCCGATCAGATTCGCCAGGATCACATCGAGCCGGCGCGGGTCGAGGCGGACCATCATGCCGCGCTCGGCGTCCAGATCCACCGCGTCCAGCCAGGCGCGGACGTCGATGCAGGCGGTGACCTGGTCGGCGACATCGACCGTGTCGAGGACGAGCCGGGCCGTACCCGCGTCGAAGCGGGTGACCTCCATCAGGTTCTCGACCAGGTCGTTGAGGCGCCGGGTCTCGCTCACCACGAGATGCACCGCGGGCGCGATCATCGGGTCCAGGCTGTCCGCCTCGTCCTCCAGCACCTCGGTGACGGCGGTCAGCGCGGTGAGCGGGGTGCGCAGTTCGTGGGACATGT
Source organism: Streptomyces sp. NPDC002785 (assembly GCF_040295565.1). Taxonomy (NCBI): domain Bacteria; kingdom Bacillati; phylum Actinomycetota; class Actinomycetes; order Kitasatosporales; family Streptomycetaceae; genus Streptomyces; species Streptomyces sp. NPDC002785. The sequence continues at coordinate 2,411 of NZ_JBEOVN010000320.1, forward strand.
CGGCGACGAACCGCCGGCTCGCCTCGTCCCGCGCGCTCATGTCCGCGACCTTCTTCTCCAGCGAACTCGCGGTCCTGTTGAACGTACGGGAGAGATCGGCGAGTTCATCGGTGCCGGACACCACGAGCCGGGTGTCGAGCTTGCCCTCGCCGAGCTTGCGCGCGGCGTCACCGAGCCGCTGCACAGGCCGCAGCACGGTCGTCGCGGCGGCCTGTGCGAGCAGCGCCGAGCCGACCAGGGCGAGTCCGGTGGCGATCCCCAGCGACCAGGCGAGGGAATTCAGATCCTGCCGCTCCTGGTCGAGCGACTTCAGCATGTAGCCGGTCGGGCCACCGCCGATGATCCTCGTACCGCCCACCAGATACGGCGTACCGCGGATGCTGACCCGCTGCCAGAACAGGTGGTACTCGTACTTGTTGCCCGCCTTCACCGGCTGCTTCTTCGTGACCGCCTTCTGCAGCGACAGCGGCACGTTGTCGAGCGTGAAGGTGTCCAGATCGGAGTTGCCGACGATCGGCTTGCCGGTGTCGCGCTCGTCGACCAGCAGCACGCTGTAGCCGGGCGAGCTGCTCGCCATCTGCACGGCGGCGTTCTGCAGATCGTCCTTGGTGGGACGCAGTGGCAGCGAGGCCGCCCGGTTCTGCATCTCCTGGCGGAAGTCCCCGAGCGCGGCGTCCTGGGTACGGGTCAGTACGGCCTCGCGGTTCAGCCAGTACGCGATCCCCGAGGCGGACACCGCGGCGGTCAGTGCCACCAGCGCGAACACGAAGACGAGACGCAGTCGCAGACTGGTCCAGCGAAGCCCGGTGAGCAGGCTCCGTCCGACGGCATCGCTCACTGAGGCGAGTCCAGCCGGTAGCCCACACCCCGAACGGTACGGATCAGGGTCGGCGAGGACGGTACGTCCTCCACCTTGGCGCGCAGCCGCTGCACACAGGCGTCCACGAGCCGGGAGTCACCGAGGTAGTCGTGCTCCCAGACCAGTCGCAGCAGCTGCTGCCGCGACAAAGCCTGGCCCGGCCGACGGCTCAGCTCCAGCAGGAGTCGCAGCTCGGTCGGCGTGAGCTGCAGATCCTCGCCGCTCTTGGTCACGGTCATCGCGGAGCGGTCGATCACCACGTTCCCGAAGGACGCGGAGTCGGTGGACTCGCGCTCACCGCGGCGCAGCACCGCCCGGATACGGGCGTCGAGCACCCGGCCCTGCACGGGTTTCACGACATAGTCGTCGGCACCGGACTCAAGTCCGACCACGACGTCGATGTCGTCGCTGCGCGCGGTCAGCAGAATGATCGGCAGCTGGTCGGTGCGCCGGATGCGCCGGCACACCTCGAAACCGTCGATGCCGGGCAGCATCACATCCAGCACGATCAGATCCGGCCGCTGCTCACGCAACAGTTTCAGGCCGTCCTCTCCCGTCGCCGCGGTGGCCACACGGTGGCCCTGGCGTGACAGCGAGAGTTCGAGGGCCGTGCGGATGGCGTCGTCGTCCTCGATCAGCAACAGGAAAGGCACGCTGGTCATTCTGACCCATGGTGGAGCCCCAGTTCGACAGTTGGCGCCGACTTATACATCCGGCACACCGGCGACGCGCCGACGGCAGGCCCTGTGACAGGGCTGTGACAGTCGGCGGACAGGGCGATGAAACTGCCCCGGCAAGCTCATTGGCACAAGGAACGGACGGACTCCACCGATGGGGGGCGCGAGATGAACGCAACTCACAGCACCACCGCAAGCGCAGTTGTCACGCGTCTCCACGATGTCGGCCGGAGCACCGAGAAGTCCGGGGCCGCGGGCGTGCGGGGGTGCGTTCGTGGCGTCGGGCGTCAGCACACGTCGTACATGACGGTGGTTGACGCGGCGGTGGGGGCCAACGGGGGAAGCAACGGGGGAGCCGCGTACGGGGAGGCCGGGGGGGAGCGGAAGTCCCCGGCGCAGGTCGACGACGCCGACACGGCGTTCACGGCCTACGTCCGGGAGCGCCGAGCCTCTCTGTACGCAACCGCCTACCACCTGACCGGAGACCGGTTCGAGGCCGAGGATCTGCTGCAGAGCGCCCTCTTCTCGACGTACCGGGCATGGGACCGGATCAGCGACAAGGCGGCGGTCGGTGGCTATCTGCGCCGCACCATGACCAACCTGCACATCAGTGCCTGGCGCAGGCGCAAGCTCAACGAGTACCCGACCGAGGAGCTGCCGGAGACGGTGGGCGACACGGACGCGATGCGCGGCACGGAACTGCGCGCCGTGCTCTGGCAGGCGCTGGCGCGGCTGCCCGAACCCCAGCGCACGATGCTGGTCCTGCGCTACTACGAGGGCCGCACCGACCCGGAGATCGCGGCCATCCTCGACATCAGTGTCGGCACGGTGAAGTCCAGCATCTGGCGGTCGCTCCGCCGGCTGCGCGAGGACGAGGTCCTCAGCTTCGGCCGTGACGAGGAGGAGTCCTTCGGCGAGTTGGTGGCCTGAAGGAACGGGGGGTACGGGGGAACACGGGTCCGCTGCTTCGGGGGAGGCGGCGGAACACGGGGGAATGCTGCGGGGTCGGACGGGCCGGGGGGTCCAGTCCGGCCCCGTTGGCATGTGTGCGAAATCAAGCCCCTCCGGCGGTCGAGGAGCGGGGGTCCGGGGGCGGCGCCC
>NZ_JBEOVN010000321.1:0-4992 GCF_040295565.1 Streptomyces sp. NPDC002785
GGCTCCCTGTCGTGGGGGAGCCCGCTCCCTGTCGTGGGGGAGGTCGTAAGGCATCCGCCCGGCCGGTCCAAGGCCCCCGGCCCCGCGAAGATGCGGAACTCGCCCTATGTGGCGACACCCCCTGGGAGACGACAGTGGGGGCACGGCAGAAGCACTGCCGCCCCCCAGGCCCCAACAGGCCGTCGTCCTCAGGGAGAAGCACATGTACTCGCTCGAACTCCACAAGCTGTACGAGACCGAACTGCAGCGCCGGGCCGAGCGGGAGCGGCTCGTCGGGGAGGTCCGTCGCGCCCGCCGGGCCGCCCGCAGGGAGGCCCGTGATTCCGTACGCAAAGGAGGCCGAGGGGCCGCCGGGTACGGACCGGAACCGGTTCGTCCACGCCGCGTTGTAGTCGTGTGACGGCTGCGCAGATGCCGGACGACCCGATTCCGGGGCCCGCACCGTCGGACCCGTATGCGATGCTCGGCGACGTGGAGACCAGGTCCGTCAGCCCCGTGTTCGTCGGCCGCGCAGGTGAGTTCGCCTCGCTCATCGATGCGCTCACCCGCACCACCGCAGAGGACACCGGCCGGGCCGACCGCCCTGGCGGCGAGCCGCAGGCGCTGCTCATCGGCGGCGAGGCGGGCGTCGGCAAGACCCGGCTGGTCGAGGAGTTCCTCGCGGCGGCGGTGCGCCGCGAGGCCGTCGTAGCCGTCGGCGGCTGCGTCGAGGTCGGTGCCGACGGCCTGCCCTACGCCCCGTTCTCCACCGCCCTGCGCGCCCTGCGCCGCACCCTGCCCGACGAGATGGCCGCGGCCTGCGCCGGGCAGGAGGGCGAGCTGGCCCGGCTGCTCCCCGAACTCGGCGAGGCCGACCGGGACGCGACCGACGAGCACAGCACCGCCCGCCTCTTCGAACTCACCGCCGGACTCCTGGAGCGCATCTCGACGCAGCGCGCGGTCGTCCTCGTCCTGGAGGACCTGCACTGGGCCGACGCCTCCACCCGGCATCTCCTCGCCTATCTCTTCCGCACCGTGCGCAGCGGCCGCCTTGTCGCGATCGGCACCTACCGCTCCGACGACATTCACCGCCGCCACCCCCTGCGCCCCCTCCTCGCCGAACTGGACCGGCTCCGTACCGTCCGCCGGATCGAGCTCGCCCGCTTCAGCCGCGCCGAGGTCCGCCGCCAGCTCACCGGCATCCTCACCGCAACCCCCGAGGCCGCCCTGGTGGACGAGATCTTCGAACGCTCCGACGGCAACGCCTTCTTCGTCGAGGAACTCGCCTGCAGCCTGGAGAGCGGCGACCACTCGCGACTCTCCGACTCGCTGCGCGACCTGCTGCTGGTCCGTGTCGAAACGCTTCCGGACGACGCCCGGATTGTCGCCGAGGGCGGTTCCACCGTCGAGTACGAACTGCTGGCCGCGGTCGCCCGGCTCGCCGAGGACGAACTCATCGAGGCGCTGCGGGCGGCCGTCGGAGCCAACCTGCTGCTCACCAGCCCGGAGGGCAACGGCTACCGCTTCCGGCACTCGCTGGTCCGCGAGGCCGTCAGTGACGATCTGCTGCCCGGCGAGCGCTCGCCGCGGCCACCGCCCTGCTGCGCGACGCCCACCGCACCGCCGGGCGACTCGGCGCCCGCCCGCTGACCAAGGCCATCGAGCTGCTGGCCGGCCGCGCCCGCATCACCCTCACCACCCCCGACCGGACTCCGGCCCACGGCACCGCGCACGAGATACCGGCCGCCGTCATCGTCCCCGCCCAGGACGGCACGACCGACGAGGCCGCAGACCGCGAGTGGGCCGAGGACCACCTGCGCGAGGCGGCAGCGGCGGCGGTGGAGTCCTTCGGGCTGACGCGACGCGAACAGGATGTGCACCGGCTCGTCGCGGCCGGTCACTCCAACCGTAGGATCGCCGAGGACCTCTACATCTCGCCCAAGACCGCGAGCGTGCACGTGTCCAGCATTCTCGCCAAGCTCGGCGTCTCCAGCCGTGGTGAGGCGGCCGCCCTGGCCCACCGGCTCCGTCTGTACCCGGCCCGCAACGTCTCCTGACCCCGGGGGCGTCCGACCTACGGAGCGTCCGGGGCATCCGGCCCGGCCGCCTCATCGGCGTCGTCCGCCGCCCGGTCCGGGTCCGGTATCGCGTCCGTCGCGGCCTGATCCGCCCCCGGACCGCCGTCTGTACCGGACGCCCTGACGATCACCTTTCCGGAGGCCAGGTCGATCGGCCCGCGCCCCGGGTCGCCGACACCGAGATCCACCCGGGTCAGCTCCAGCCGCTTCTGCTCCTCGGCGGCGTGCTTACGGCCGGGCGCGAAGAGTTCCTCGAAGAAGTTGAACACCGGTCGCACGCCCTTCGCCTGCTGTAGCCGCTACCGCACCTCCAGCACCAGGATCCTGTCGTCTCCCGGCTTCGGGGTGCCACGGGTGTCCGTATTGCTCGTGACCAGCCAGAGCCTGTTGCCGCCTGCGGCGAGCACGGTGCGCAGACGGCCGTACTTCCCCTTCAGGAACGATTGCGGGGCCGCCAGAGGTTCCCCGCCCCTCCGGCCGGACAGCGGAATCCGCCACAGCCGCTCACCACGCAGGCCCGCCATCCAGATCGAACCCTTGGCGAAGGCGATCCCGCTCGGGGACGCCTCGGACGGCTTCCACTGTGCCACGGGATCGATGAAACCCGGCTTTCCCGCCTTGCCCTCGACCTCCGGCCAGCCATAATTCCCACCCGGCACGATCCGGTTCAGTTCGTCCCAGGTGTCCTGCCCGAATTCGGACGCCCACAGCTGCTTCTGCCCGTCCCAGGCCAGCCCCTGCACATTGCGGTGGCCGTACGAATACACCACGGAGTCGGCCTCCGGATTGCCGCGCAGCGGCCGGCCGTCCGGGGTCATCCGCAGGATCTTGCCGGCCGGCGACTTCTTGTCCTGTGCGAGCCCGGTGTCCCCCGTGTCCCCTGTGCCCGCGTACAGCATGTGGTCCGGGCCGAAGGCGATCCGTCCGCCGTTGTGGATCGAGCCCTTCGGGATGCCCCGCAGAATCGTGTCCGGCGCACCCAGCAGCCGGCCGGGTGCCGTGCCGTTCTCGTCGTACTGCATGCGCGCGATGCGGTTGTCGGACGCGGTCGTGAAGTACGCGTACACCAGATGGTCCGAACCGTACGTGGGGGAGACCGCGATCCCCAGCAGCCCTCCCTCCCCACCGGGCGACACCCCGGGCACGGCGCCCAGCAGGGTCTTCTCGCCGCTCTTCCCGTCGATCCGGGTGATCGTGCCCTTGTCGCGCGAGGAGACCAGCAGATCGCCGCCGGGCAGCTCCGCCAGCCCCCAGGGAGAGTCGAGGCCCGCGGTGAGCGTGGAGACCACCTTGACCGAGCCCTTCGCGGGTGGCAGGGCGACCGACGCGGACGGGGAGGCCGACGGGTCCGAGGCGGCGGGGGAGGAGCGGAACGACGACGGCATCTGTCCGACGCCCGACGTGCTGGCGGAACCGTTCCCCGAGGAACACCCCGCGGTCAGCAGCAGCGTGCCCGCGGCCAGTGCGGCCACTGTTCCGTGGCGCACGCCTCGACGCCGTTCCCGACGACCCGCAGGGCCTTGTACAGATTCGAACAGAACACCGCGCACAGCACCGATCCCTTCGACGGCCACCCAACTACTGTTCTTACACCGCGGCCCCGCCCCGGGTTCCCCAGGCCCGCCAACTTTCTCGACCGGTGATCGCACATGGGTGGCCGGTGATCAGTCCCACGATCCTCGCGCCGGGGGCAGCCGGGCGATCTCCATCAGATCCTGCGCGGTCAGCGTCAGCCCGGCCGCCCCCGCGTTCTCCACCGCCCACCGCTCCCGCTTGGTCCCCGGCACCGGCACCACATGCGGCCCCTGCCGCAGCACCCAGGCCAGCGCCACCTGCGCCGCAGTCGCCCCGTGCCGCTCGGCGATCCGCCGCAGCCCGACCACCACCGGCTGGTTCGCCGCCATCATCTCGGCCGTGAACCGTGGATGCCTGGCCCGCAGATCCTCGGGCTCGAAGCCCTGTCCCGGGGTCAGCGTGCCCGTCAGATAGCCGTTACCCAGCGGCATCGCCGCCAGCAGCCCCACACCCCGCGCGGAGCACCACGGAAGCAACGACTCCAGCGCCTTCGGCGACCAGACCGAGAGCTCCGCCTGCACCGCGCTCACCGGGAAGACCTGCTGCACCCGCTCCAGCTGACGGATCGTTTCGTCGTACATTCGGGCACCCGGCCGGCGTGAAGCCCGTGCCCCGACCGCACAGAGTCCGAGCGCCCGCACCTTTCCGGCGGTCACCAGCTCCGCCATCGTGCCCCAGGTCTCCTCGACCGGCACCTCGGGATCGGCCCGGTGCAGCTGGTACAGATCGATCACATCGGTCTGCAGCCGCCGGAGCGAGGCGTCACAGGCCCGCCGCACATAGCCGGGGCGGCCATTGGCGACGATGTGCTGATCGCCCACCAGCAGCCCGCACTTGGTGGAGACGAAGGCATCGGACCTGCGGCCCTTCAGTGCCCGGCCCACCAGCAGCTCATTGGTGAAGGGGCCGTACATGTCGGCCGTGTCGAGCAGTTGGACACCCGCCTCGAGCGCGGCGTGCACCGCACGCAACGCACGGTCACCGCGCTGCTGCGACGCGCTGTACGCCCAGCTCATCGGCATGCAGCCAAGACCGACCGCACCCACGGCGAGCGCCGCCGCACCAAGACTCCTGCGCTCCAACTCCCCGAACCCTTCCTAAGGTCCCGTGACCACAGGACCTCGGCCCCGCCGTCACGGGACCACACCGCACCCCAAAGTAACCTCTGCCGCCCGCCGTCCCTCGCGCAGCCTCCCGAGGATCGGACCGACCGGCACATTTGGACCGGCCGGCACACGGGGGGCGGCGTCGCGGGGCTGGGCACGCGACGCCGCCCCGCTCCATGTCCCACCCCCCAAGTGCCGGGCGGTGGTAGGCCTAATACCAAGACGTCCACGAGCTGGGCAGAGCGGCGGGGAGG
>NZ_JBEOVN010000322.1:0-4863 GCF_040295565.1 Streptomyces sp. NPDC002785
AGGCAGATGGGGTCTCCCCTGCTCGAGCGCAGCCGAGAGCTTGGGGAAGGAGCCATGGTGATTGACGACAACGCGGCAGATGTGCGTGCCCAGCCACGCGACGCCGCCCCCCATTTGCCGGTCGGTCTAAGGCGGGCTCACAAGGCGAGCACGGCAAGTCGGCGTCCTCGCAGTGGCCAGCGAGCACGGTGATCAGGAGGATGACACGCGGACTCGGCTCCGGGCCGGTCTTCGGTCTCAGCAACCTTGATCTTCTGGTGTCGCGTCTCTGCATTCCGCCCCGGCATCTCAGCCAAGCACCTCCGAAGCCGGCGCACCATCACATCTTGCCGCCTGCGAACACATCAGCCCTGCCCCGTCTCCGCGCCGCTGCACCTCTCCGCACCGTTTCGATACGCCCCTGAGAGGGTGTCAAGAGCGCGTTGGGCCAGGGTGTCGGTGGACCGCCCCCATTGACGGAGCCCGGAGACCGTCCATGCCCCGTGTACCGGCGGCCCCGTCCCCAGCCACCGCTGATTCCCAGGAGGGAAACCGAAACCGTGGAGCGCATCGACTCGTACGTTTCGCCTCGCTACGCACAGATCCCCACGTTCATGCGCCTGCCGCACGAACGGGATCCTCGTGGGTACGACGTCGTGGTCATCGGCGCCCCCTACGACGGAGGAACGAGTCACCGCCCCGGCGCCCGGTTCGGTCCGCAAGCCATCCGCAACGAGTCGGGCCTCGTCCACGGCGTCGGAATCGACCGCGGCTGCGCCACCTTCGACCTGATCAACTGCGTCGACGGCGGGGACATGGACCTGACGCCGTTCGACATGAACATCGCGATCGAGACATCGCAGAACCACCTGTCGGCCCTGCTGAGGTACAACGCGGCCTTCCTGATGCTCGGCGGCGATCACTCGGTGACCGTGGCGGCCCTGCGCGCGGTGGCCGAGCAGCACGGCCCGGTCGCCGTGGTGCACCTGGACGCGCACTCCCACACCAGCCCGGCCTCCCTCGACGGCCCGTACCACCACGGCACCCCGTTCCGGCACGGCATCGACGAGAAGCTCGTCGAGCCGTCCGCAATGGTCCAGATCGGCATCCGCGGCCACAACCCGAAGCCCGACTCCCTCGACTACGCCCGCGGCCACGGCGTACGCGTGGTGACGGCCGACGAGTTCGGGGATCTGGGGGTGCGCGGGACCGCCGACCTCATCCGAGAGCGGGTGGACCGCCGGCCCGTGTACGTCTCGGTCGACATCGCCGTAGTCGATCCGGCCTTCGCCCCCGGAACCGGGACGCCCGCCCCGGGCGGGCTCAGCTCGCGCGAGCTCCTCGCCCTGCTGCGCTGCGTGGGGGACCTCAAGCCGGTCGGCTTCGACGTGATGGAGGTGTCGCCCCTCTACGACCACGCCGGGATCACCTCCCTGCTGGCCACAGAGGTCGGAGCGGAGCTCCTCCACCAGTACGCCCGCGCCCACCTCACTCCGGCATGAGCGGGCCGGGCGGCTCCCGCCCTCAATGGGCCCGGGAGGCGCATCCGGTGACCGGTGCGTGCATGAGGCCGTTCCTGTACGTCCGCTGGTGCTTGAAATCCGCGCCGCCGGCCTCCGCCGGTGCGGTGACCGACACGCCGCCCACGATGATGCCGTCGCGTGGCGTCGCGAACTGGTTGATCCGCACCCGCCGGTTCTTCTCGTGGGTGCGCGCTCGCCGGTCTGCGGGTACTGGACCCAGTCGGCCCGAAGCAACAGCCCGAGCATCAAAAGGTCCACAGAAGCCCGCCACGCGTCTCAGCGGCCGGATCACACAACACCACCTACAGCGGCCGGAACACATGCGGCCGCGACAGGGCTGATCGGGCTCCGGGCGGAGTCCTTGAACACCATGGTTGAGCTCCGCACGGCACTCGCAGAGGCGACGCCCGGCACGTGCACCGGCATGCCCGAATTAAAGAGTGACTCAATATGGAGGGTGCCGCGATATCGCGCTTCGCGGAGCCGGGAAAGTCGCCTAGTCTCGGCCCCCCGGTACGACTTTCCGACCCCGGTTGGAGGACGCCAACGACTGGTTCTACAGGACCGCCCACCGGTTCGGCCTCGGCAAGGCGACCGGCATCGACCTGCCGGGGGAGGTCACCGGCCGCGTCCCCGACCGCGCATGGAAACAGAAGTAGTTCACCGGCGTGGGATCGGCCTGTCTCACCGGAGCCCCGGCTGCCGCCGCACCGGGTCCGGGGGACCACCCGCTGGGCGGTTGCCCGCCGGGAGTCGGCCCTGTACCGCCCCCGAACGGCGCACCGCACGGCTACCTGCGGCTGACGGACGCGTCCAATGACCAGACCGGGGCCGTCCTCTTCAATCAGGCGCTGCCCGCCAACGAGGGCCTCGACGTCACATTCGACCAGTGGCAGTACGGAAGCACGACCCCAGCCACGCCCGCCGACGGCATCTCGTTCTTCCTGGTCAACGGTGATGGCGATCTGACCCACCCGGGCGCCTTCGGCGGCAGCCTCGGGTACGCGCAGAAGCTCCCCAACGATGACCCCACCGCCGAGTTCCTGCCCGGTGTGGACCGCGGCTACCTGGGCGTGGGGCTCGATGTCCTCGGGAACTACTTCGGGGACTGGGAGCACCGCGGGAACGGCTGCACCACGCGATCGCCCGCCGGGACCGTGTTCCGCGTTCCCGCGCCCGGAGCCAACATGGTCACGGTGCGTGGTCCTGGCGACGGGACCGAGGGCTACTGCTTCCTGACCGCCACCACGAGCAACTTCACGACCACCGGGCCCTGGCCGTCGACGCTTCCCGGAAAGCTGCAAGGGCCTCTGACCGCGCTGCCCCCGGGGGCCACCCCCGCCCAGGCCGAGGCCGCGCTCGAACCCTCGCGCCGCCGGGTCCATGTGGAGCTCACCCCGGCGCCCAACCCGGTGCTCACCGTGTCGGTGGACTTCAACGAAGAGGTTCTACAGCGAGGAGGGATCCAACGGTCAGAAGCAAATCTGACAGCAAGCAGAGTGCCCGACGGCCCGGCGGTGCCTCTTTACCGGCTCCGTAGCAGCGCCCGCGCAGGAAGTTGGTGGCCATGACGCTGCGGCACGCGATTCACAGCCGTGAATGGCCGGGCCTCGGGCGTCGACCGCAGTGCCCGGTCCTTGGTGATCCGTCGTGACCCAACGGGCCGGGCGGGTTTACCTCTGCACTCCCTGGTGTTCTGGGGCACCTTCTCCCCAACGCAGTACCCCGGACAACTGGCCTCGCCGTTTCGGTCGGGATGAGGCCGGGCGCGGGGCGGAAAACCGAAAGTGCCTTCTGAGCCGGGACGATGGAGCTTGTCGAGGGGTTCCATCGGTCCAAACGGAAGGCGCTTTCTGCGTGAAGGGCATCGGTTCTCGTCCCGAACTCCATGTCTCCGCCGACAGTTCGAGGGTGATCGGACACGCCGGGGAACGGTTGCTGACCTTGCCGATGCCACCGGGCTGACAGGCGCGTAGTCCACTGCGCTCAGGCCGCTTCGGCCACGCGGCACTGGTCGTGGCCCGGGCCGGACCGCCCCCGATCTCGCGGTGATGCTCGCCGATGGCGGCGAGCACACCGACGAGATCATGTACGCGCTCCTCGGTCTCTCGGACAGGAGTACGTCGACGAGTACGCGACCAAGGTGAAGGCTACGCAGTCCGAGCAGGCCGGGCGGTCGAAGAAGTTCCCGAAGTTGCGACGCTGACGGCGAATCCGCGCTGGGTGAACTCCGCTGGTCCGGTCGACGGCCTCGCCCTAGCGTGCCTCTCATGGCCAAGGGAAACGCATGGGTTCTGGGAGCGGCGGGACAGATCGGGCGAGTGGCCGTGCAGGCGCTCGTCGAGGACGGCTGGGAGGTGACGGCCGCTTCACGCGGCGGCGGCCGGGACACGCGGTGGGACGGCGCGGTGCGCACGACGGCTCTGGACCGGGACGAGGACGGGGCGCTCGCGGCGGCGCTGGGCAATGGCTGCGACGTGCTGGTCGACATGGTGGCGTACGGCGCTGATCACGCCCGGCAGCTGACCGGCCTCGCGGACCGGATCGGTTCGGCGGTGGTCATCTCCAGCGGTGCGGTGTACGAGGACGATCAGGGGCGCAGCTTCGACACACAGGGCGAGCCCGACGGAGCCCCGCGGTACCCCGTGCCGGTCCCGGAGACACAGCGCACCGTGCCGGCCGGCGATGCCACGTACGGAACGCGGAAGATTCAGCTGGAGCAGGGTCTCCTCGCGGCGGGGGACGCGCTGCCGGTGACACTGCTGCGTGCGGGGGCGATTCACGGGGCGTACTGCCGCTCGCCCCGGGAGCTGTACTTCGTCAAGCGGCTTCTGGACGGCCGGGGGCGGCGGGTGCTCTCGTACGGCGGGACGTCCCGTTTCCACCCGGTCCATGTATCCAACCTGGCCGAGCTGATCCGGCTCGCCGCCGGGCGGCCCGGTTCGCGGGTGCTCAATGCCGGGGACCCGCAGGCGCCGACGGTCGCGGAGATCGGCGAAGCCGTCGACGCGGTGCTCGGCCGGAAGACCGAGACCGTACTGATGGCGGGCGCACCCGGGGAGGACGGCGTCGGCTCGACGCCCTGGAGCGCCGCCCATCCCATCGTGTACGACATGTCGGCTGCCGAGCAGGAGCTCGGGTACCGGGCCGTGACGGGCTATGTGGAGTCGCTTCCGGAGACGGTCGGGTGGCTCGCCGCCCAGCTGGAGGGCAAGGACTGGACGGAGGCCTTTCCCGTCATGCTGCGGGCGTACGGGAAGAAGCTCTTCGACTACGCGGCGGAGGACGCCTGGCTGGAGACGTACGACCGGAAGGCGTGAGGCGGGGCCGAGAACGGGCGGCCGGTGGTCCGAGACCGCCG
>NZ_JBEOVN010000323.1:0-4697 GCF_040295565.1 Streptomyces sp. NPDC002785
GAGCCGCCGACGCTGCTGTACGCGTTCCTGGTCCGAGGCAAGGAGATACGGGCGCACCAGCGCGCTCGCCCCACCGTCGAGCGCCTGGTCCAGCCCGTACGGCGACCGGGCGGCGGGGAGGTGGGCGGTGAGACGGGGGCGGGGGCGGGGTGTGCCGGGACGGCGAGTCGGGGCGGGGGCGGTTTCGGGGTACGCGGGGACGCTACCGGCACGGTGGCGGCCGGTGTGGGAGCCGAGGATCAGCCTCAGCAACCATGCGGTGATCCCGCGGATAAGGTCGTACATGTCGACGCTCCTTGTAAGCGTTGGCCGTGCCCCGGGGCCCTGCCAGGCCGCCGGGGTCTTTGCTGTCTCGACCCACTGTGCACTAGGAAGCATTAGGTAGCAACCTAAAGCATCAGGAAGCATTTGGACGTTGCCGCACGTGGTGGGCTGCTACGAGGCGCCTTAGCGTGCAGACATGGCTGACGATCACGCATGGAAGCCCGACCCCACGAGCCACGTATACGTGTATCTCCAGGTCGTGCACCACATCGCCGAGCAGATCCGCAGCGGCCGCCTGCCCGCAGGAGCACGGTTGCCGGCCGAACGTGACCTTGGCGAGCAGTACGGCGTAGCCGTCAACACCGTCCGCAGGGCCGTCCGCGAGCTGCGCGATCAGGGCCTCGTCATCACGGTCCCGATCAAGGGCACCTTCGTACGCGCCGAAGAACCTCCCAGCGACGCCCCCGAAGGGGACGCGACTGCCGAGTGACGCCTTCCCCGGCGCATCAAGAACGCCGGGGAAGAGCACCTCTACTCAGCGGTCTTGGGGCGACGTCCGCCCCTGCCGTGCTCTGGGCGCCAGGCGCGGAGATCATCCTGTGACAGGTTGCGGTCCACAGAGCCGCGGTTCAGCGCGGTCTGGAACTCCTGGGCGGGGTTGTCGCCCCACTCCTCGTCGTACGCGTCCGGTCCGTGCCGACACTCCGCGCTTCCGCTCGGCACCCTGAAGGCGTCTGCCGCGTGAGCGCAGGCCGCGCCCGGCCCTCCGACCAGGGGCCGGGCGCGGCCTGTCGGACGGATGCCTCCTGCGAGGTGCGGATCCGGGACGACCAGAAGCGCCATGATGAACGTGCACGGATCTCATACCCGTGTGTCGGAGAAGCCGACACGCCGCAGCGAGGAGCACGACATGGCCACCGGATCCGCAGACAGCCCCGCGACTCTCTACGGGCCCGCCTCAATCGTCCTCGGTACCCTCGCTCTGATCGCCGCAGTGTTCGCCGGCTTCACCGGGATCGCGATCCCGCTTCTGTTCGGCAGCCTCGCCGTCACCTTCGCGCTCCTCGGGCTGGCCCGCAAGCTCAACCGAGGCCTGTGCACCGTCGGCCTCGCCACCGGATCCCTGAGCGTGCTCTACCCGATCTTCCTCACCGCTGCCCTCTGACGAACTCCGTGCCTGCGGGCCCCCATTGCGGCCTGCCCAAGAGTGCCCTTCGGCCCTGCCTCCGCGGCACGGCCGATATCCCTTGACGCCGCGTACACGCAGGACACCCCGCGCCGTTTCGGCGCTCTGCATTTCGCACCGTGTTGTCATGGGCATGAAATTCATTACCCCTTCGGACCCTGCCCACCAGGGCAGTGCCCGAGGAGACACTTACGCCGCAACCCCCATCGTCCCTAGGGTCATTGACACATCCTCTGCCAAACGAAGGAGGATTATGCAGCTTTCTCGTTCCGCCAGGGTGGCAGCGCTGTCCTTGGCCCCGCTCACACTTGTTGTGACCGGGTTCCACGCGTCCGCCGCCCCCGGCCAGGACCCGCGCCCGGGCGCTCCGTCGTTCTCCATATCCGCCCTGTCCTCCGGCGAACTGAACGACGTGTCCGGCGTCGGCGCGAACAGCGTCGAGGGCAGGATGCTGGCAGCCCAGGGGTTCGGCGTCATGCGGGCGGCTTCGGGAGAGACCGCTGTCGTCGACCGTTCCTCGGCCCGTGAGGGGATCACCGCCGCAGCCGGCAAGTCCTTCGTGGAGCTGTCGTGGAAGGGGTATGCGAAGGACGCCCGTTATGTGGTCACCCGCGACGGCAAAGAGGTGGCCCGTCTGAACGCAGGGGTCACCTCCTTCCGCGACACGAACGTGGCACCGGGCGCCGATTACCACTACCAGGTCGCACCGGCGCTGCCGGAGAACGGTGACCCACAGGCACGGCTGTGGGGAATGAAGGTGTCCGTCCCGGCCTCCGGATCGCTGACGGCTCTGCGCGAGCAGGCGGCTTCCCGCGCAGCCGCCGCAGGCGTTGCCAACACGTCCACCCTCTCCTGGATCGCCTTCATCCCGCAGAAAAAGATCGACGCTCCCCCAGCGGGCTGTGACTACGGCAGCAAATTCCAGTTCGGCGGCGACGGACGCAGCAAGTTCGACTGGAAGTCGAGCCAGTACCGCACCGCCCTGCACGCCACAGTCACATGGAAGACCAAGAAGGTGGTGGCCAACAAGGACATCCACTCCACCAACGTCTACGTCAAGAAGACCGGCAAGAAGGTCGCCACCAAGGCCGCCACCTCCAAGGACATGTCGGTCAAGAAGCTGGGCTCCGGCAGCAGTTACGTGGACGTGCGGATGTCCCTGCACGCCACCAATCCCTTCTGCAAGGGTCTGGGCAGCGTCAAGGGGGCCATCGACGGGGCCTTCACCATCAACCTGACCAAGAGCGGGAACTACGCCATCCGCTCGGGCAAGCACCGCCTGATGCCCAACCACCACATCTACATCTACGACGGCGGCCAGGTCACCAACGTCTACACCCGGTCGTACGCGAACGCCAAGTGCCTGATCGGTTCGATCGCCTGCCCCGAGGCTGATCTGACCGGCTACTACTGCAAGTTCTAGCCTCGAACTCTCGTGACGGTCTGCCGACGGAGTCGGCGGACCGTTTCGTGTTCTGTGGCTGGTGACCGGCAGGCCGGCGGCCCGGTTGACGCATCGGGTGGGCACAGCGTTCCCATGGCTCCGTCGACCGCGCGGGCCGGGCCCGTCTCCTGACCGGACCGTGCAGCAGGTCGCCGAGAGGGCCGGCTGCACGAAGCCCGGCCCGGTGGGGACGGCTCTCTGCTTCGCTGCCCGGTGGAACACCGAGTACGAGCACCCTGCCCGCGAAGTAGTGCGCCGCAGGGAGTGCATGCCGGCACCTGAAGATCACACGCAGAAGATTCGGCTGCGCGGCACGGCTGCCGACACGGACGTGTGGGGAGCGGCAAGAGCTGCGGCCTCTGCCCCACCGTCCACGTCGGCCTGATCCTGTCCGATCTGCCGCAAGGCGTCGAGCCCCTGTGCCGGAAAACCGTCCTCGCGCAGGTGCATGGCCCGCACCGCGCTGCCTCCACTCGTGGCTCGACGCCGGCACATCAGCCTGGCGAAGTCCCGACCTCGGACGCGTGCTCGTCAGTGGTGCCCTCGTCCCGGTCGGGTTCGTACGGCAGGCGCATCCCTCGGGACTCGGCGACCCGCAGCGCGTCGCTGAGGCACTCGGCGAGCCTGATCCCGGCGTACCGCACCTCGCTGTACGGGGACATGGTGTCCCCCAGCACCTCGCGGGCGCGGTCGAGGATCTCGGCTCCCATGTCCAGTTGCACGGCCCAAGCACACCATCACGGAGGGTGCTGAGTCGGCGGCGCAGAAGGCAGCCCGTAACGATCCGCCTAAGACTTCCCGACCCCAGGACGCCGTTGAGAGCAAGGGCACAGACCCGATTGACCTCGCTACCGGCGTGATGTATCTGCCACAGACGGACATTGCCCTGCCGGGTGCTCTTCCTCTCATCTTCCGGCGCCGGGTAGCTTCCGACTACCGGGCCGGACGCTGGTTCGGGCCCTCGTGGTCCTCCACGGCCGACCAGCGGCTGGAGATCGACTCCCAGGGCGTCGTCTTCGTGTGTGAGGACGGTCTGCTGCTGTCCTATCCGCACCCCGCGCCGGGTGTACCCGTCATGCCGAGTCATGGCCCACGCTGGCCCCTCGACGTGGACACCGCCGGGGACTACACGATCACTGATCCGGACAGCGGCCGAATACGGTACTTCAGCCCGCGCACCGCGGACGTTGCGCTTCTGGCGCAGATCGACGACCGTAACGGCAGCTGGATCCAATTCGAGTACGACGAGACCGGAACACCGGCCGGAATCGTTCACGGTGCCGGGTATCACCTGAAGCTCACCACGAACGACGGCCGGATCACCGCACTCCACCTCGCAGGGGCCGCCCCGGACGGCACCGATCAGGAGATTCTCCGTTACCGCTACACCGACGGTCACCTCACCGAAGTCATCAACTCGTCAGGGCTCCCGCTCCGGTTCGCGTACGACGACCGTGGCCGGGTCACGTCCTGGACCGACACCAACGACAGCCGGTACGACTATGCCTACGACGACCGGGACCGGTGCGTAGCCGAAGGAGGCGCCGCAGGACACATGGCCCTGCGCCTGGATTACGACGGCACCGATCCCGAGACCGGGATGCGTGTCACCACCGCCACCACCAGCAGCGGAGCCGTCCACCGCTACATCGTCAATGACGGTCACCAGGTGGTTGCGGAGATCGACCCGCTGGGTGCGATCACCCGTTTCGAACGCGACCGCTACAACCGCCTCCTGTCCCGCACCGACCCGCTCGGCCACACCAACCGCTTCGCATACGACGAGTCAGGACAGCTGACCTC
>NZ_JBEOVN010000324.1:0-4632 GCF_040295565.1 Streptomyces sp. NPDC002785
CGCTTGGTCGGGATCGTGGTGTTGCGCTCGATGAGCTTCGTCATGATGCCGCCCTTGGTCTCGATACCGAGGGACAGCGGGGTGACGTCGAGCAGCAGGACGTCCTTGACCTCGCCCTTGAGGACACCGGCCTGGAGCGAGGCACCGATGGCGACGACCTCGTCCGGGTTCACACCCTTGTTGGCCTCCTGGCCACCGGTCAGCTCCTTGACGAGCTCGGCGACGGCCGGCATACGGGTGGAGCCACCGACGAGAACGACGTGGTCGATCTCGGAGAGCTGGATGCCCGCATCCTTGATGACGTTGTGGAACGGGGTCTTGCAGCGGTCCAGGAGATCAGCGGTGAGCTGCTGGAACTGCGAGCGCGTGAGCTTCTCGTCCAGGTGCAGCGGGCCCTCGGCGGACGCCGTGATGTAGGGCAGGTTGATCGTGGTCTCGGTCGAGGACGAGAGCTCGATCTTCGCCTTCTCCGCAGCCTCGCGCAGACGCTGGAGAGCCATCTTGTCCTTGGACAGGTCCACACCGTGACCGTTGGCGAACTGCTTCACCAGGTAGTCGACGACGCGCTGGTCCCAGTCGTCACCACCGAGGTGGTTGTCACCGTTGGTGGCCTTCACCTCGACGACGCCGTCGCCGATCTCCAGCAGCGATACGTCGAAGGTGCCGCCACCGAGGTCGAAGACGAGGATCGTCTGGTCGTCCTTGTCGAGCCCGTACGCCAGCGCGGCGGCCGTCGGCTCGTTGACGATACGCAGGACGTTCAGGCCCGCGATCTCGCCGGCTTCCTTCGTCGCCTGACGCTCGGAGTCGTTGAAGTACGCGGGGACGGTGATGACCGCGTCGGTCACCTTCTCGCCCAGGTACGACTCGGCGTCCCGCTTCAGCTTCTGCAGGATGAAGGCGCTCATCTGCTGCGGGTTGAAGCTCTTGCCGTCCAGGTCGATCTTCCAGTCAGTGCCCATGTGGCGCTTGACTGAGCGGATGGTCCTGTCGACGTTGGTCACTGCCTGGCGCTTGGCGACCTCGCCGACCAGCACCTCGCCGTTCTTCGCGAAGGCGACGACGGACGGCGTGGTCCTGGCGCCCTCTGCGTTGGTGATGACGGTGGGCTCGCCGCCTTCGAGAACGCTGACGACGGAGTTAGTCGTGCCCAGGTCGATGCCGACCGCACGTGCCATTTCAATTCCTCCAGCTTGACTACTTGAGTGGAACTGGCTCAAGGATGCATGACACTCGCACCAGTGTCAACAGAGTTGAGTCGAGTGGACTCAACTATCGTGCATGCGCCTCGCGCGCACAGGGGAGATCAAGGGCGACACCCGCCCGCCTCGCGGCTCACGCAGCCCACCCCCGTCATCGCGCCATGGGATTGTTCTGTTACAAAACGCCGTGAGCCACGCAAAACCGGCACTCGATCCACCCGACCCCAGGCAGGTGCGAACGATGCAGACACAGAGGCAGAGGCAGAGGCGGACGCAGAGGCGTGTCCGCAGGCCGGCCCATCTGCGGACACAGCCGCAGGTGTGGACATGGGCGTGGCTGCCGCAATGGAGGCAGGCATCATGGCCGTCGGCCAAGCGCGTACTGGACGTGGCCCTCGGCTCGGTCCTGCTGGCCCTTGCCACCCCCCTGCTCGCCGCGGGCGCCCTCGCCCTCGCGGCGCAGCGGCCCCCCGGTGGCGTACTGACCCGCTCACCCCGGATCGGCCTGGGCGGCCGCCTCTTCGTACTGCACTCGCTGCGCACCCGGCGGCTGCGGCTGGATCTGCTCTCCCGGCTGCCGCACGTCGTACGGGGAGACCTCTCCCTGGTCGGCCCGGAGCCCCTGGCTCCGGACGACGAGCGGGCCCGGCCCCCCGGAGCCGATTGCGACACCCCTCAAACCTTCGCCGTCACCGCCGCGAGACACTGGCGGCAGGAACTGAAACCGGGCCTCACGGGCCTGGCGCAGGTACGCTCCCGCTCCGGAATGCCGTGGGACGAGCCGGCCCTGCTCGACCAGCACTACGCCGAGCACCACTGGGTGGGACTCGACCTGGCCATCCTGGCGAGAGCCGTACAGGCTCCGCTGTGCAGGGCGATCCCCGGACTCACCCGGCACGGCAAGGCACACCTGAGCGACACAGATCACCGCCGGTGCGGCTACAGCGCGGCGGAATAAGTGGATAGTGTCAGCACAGACTGATTAAGTTACTGCTTAGTATTTGCCAGCATTCGCTTGTAGACGCTGGATCCCACCCTCGCAGGCCCGAGGAGCCCCCAAATGCAACTCGCCGCGATCATCGTGTCGCTGGTGCTGACTGTGGTCGGCGTTGCGCTCATCGCCCGAGCCGTCGCGCAGATCTACCGGTTCGTCATGCTCGGACAGCCGGTCCCGGCAGGCAGCCGCACCGACAACCCGAAGCAGCGCACGATCACCCTGGTCAAGGAGTTCCTCGGCCACACCCGGATGAACCGGTGGGGGATCGTCGGCTTCGCGCACTGGTTCGTCGCCATCGGCTTCCTGACGCTGCCGCCGACGCTGCTCCAGGCGTACGGACAGCTCTTCAAGGCCGACTGGGTCCTGCCGATCATCGGCAACTGGCCGCCGTTCGAGATGTACACCGAGTTCATCGGTCTGATGACGACGGTCGGCATCCTCGTACTGATCGCCATCCGGCTGCTGAACCTGCCCTCGCGGGCCGGCCGCAAGTCCCGCTTCGCGGGCTCCAAGGCCTGGCAGGCGTACTTCGTCGAGTACGTCATCCTCGTCATCGGCCTGGCGATCCTGACCCTGCGCGGTCTGGAAGGCGCGATCCACCACGTGGAGGGCTACGAGGCCTCGTACTTCATCTCGTACCCCCTGGTCCTCGCGTTCAAGGGGCTCGCGCTCGGCACGCTGCAGAACCTCATCTACTTCACCGCGATGATCAAGATCGGCACCTCGCTGATCTGGATGATCACGGTCTCTCTCAACACCAACATGGGTGTCGCCTGGCACCGCTTCCTCGGCTTCCCGAACATCTGGTTCAAGCGGAACGCGGACGGGGAGTCGGCGCTCGGCGCGCTGCAGCCGATGACGTCGGGCGGCAAGGAGATCGACTTCGAGGACCCGGGCGAGGACGACGTCTTCGGTGTCTCCCAGGTCGAGCAGTTCTCCTGGAAGGGCATCCTCGACTTCTCCACGTGCACGGAGTGCGGTCGCTGCCAGTCGCAGTGCCCGGCCTGGAACACGGGCAAGCCGCTCTCCCCGAAGCTCCTGATCATGTCCCTGCGCGACCACGCGCACGCCAAGGCCCCGTATCTGCTGGCCGGTGGCGGCAAGGACATGGAGGGCAACGAGAAAGCATCCGAGGAGCAGCTGAAGGACGTCCCGGCCGCGGCTCTCGCGGAGGCCGAGCGCCCTCTGATCGGCACGGCCGAGGAGAACGGCGTCATCGACCCGGACGTGCTGTGGTCCTGCACCACCTGCGGTGCGTGCGTGGAGCAGTGCCCGGTCGACATCGAGCACATCGACCACATCGTCGACATGCGCCGCTACCAGGTGATGATCGAGTCCGCGTTCCCGTCCGAGGCGGGCACGATGCTCAAGAACCTGGAGAAGAAGGGCAACCCCTGGGGGCTCGCCAAGAAGCAGCGCGTCGAGTGGACCAAGGAGGTCGACTTCGAGGTCCCGATCGTCGGCAAGGACGTCGAGGACCTGTCGGAGATCGACTACCTGTACTGGGTCGGCTGCGCGGGCGCCCTGGAGGACCGGGCCAAGAAGACCACGAAGGCCTTCGCGGAACTCCTCCACATCGCAGGCGTCAAGTTCGCGATCATGGGCGGGGACGAGAAATGCACGGGTGACTCGGCCCGCCGCCTGGGCAACGAGCCGCTGTTCCAGCAGCTCGGCCAGGAAAATGTCGCGATGCTGAACATGGCGTTCGGTGAGGACGACGAGGACGAGTCGACGAAGAAGCCGAAGTCGTCGAAGAAGATCGTCGCGACCTGCCCGCACTGCTTCAACACCATCGCGAACGAGTACCCGCAGCTCGGCGGCGAGTACGAGGTCATCCACCACACCCAGCTGCTCCAGCACCTCATCGACGAGGGCAAGCTGATCCCGGTGACCCCGGTCGAGGGCCTGATCACGTACCACGACCCGTGCTACCTGGGCCGTCACAACAAGATCTACACCCCGCCGCGCGAGATCATGTCCGCCGTTCCCGGCCTGCGCCAGCAGGAGATGCACCGCCACAAGGAGCGCGGCTTCTGCTGCGGTGCCGGTGGTGCCCGGATGTGGATGGAGGAGCGGATCGGCAAGCGCATCAACAACGAGCGCGTCGACGAGGCCCTCTCCCTCAACCCGGACATCGTCTCCACCGCCTGCCCGTTCTGCCTGGTCATGCTGACCGACTCGGTCAACGGCAAGAAGGCTGCGTCCGACAGCGGCTCTGCCGCGGGCGTCAAGGCGAAGGAGTCGGTCCAGGTGGTCGACGTATCGCAGCTGCTGCTGGACTCCGTGAAGGCCCCGGCCGACCCGGCCGGCGAGGCGGAGCCGTCGGACGCACCGGAGCCGGAGCCGGTGAAGTAGCTCGGGCTGCCGTGCGACAGAAGCGGCGGGGCGCGCGGGGGGGGGGGGGGCCGCCCGCGGGGGGGTGGCCCCGCCCAA
>NZ_JBEOVN010000325.1:0-4598 GCF_040295565.1 Streptomyces sp. NPDC002785
ACATCGACCACCGCACCCACAGGACCACCGTCCACATCGAGATCAGCACGTTGCCAAGCCCGTCAGATGGCTAACCGAACGGCATTGGTCCTAGGACGCGAGCGTGATCGAGTCGCCCTTGACCGTGATCGCTCGGGCGGGCAGCGGCTCGGTGGCCGGACCTTCCGTCACGCTGCCCGTCGCCACATCGAACTTGCTGTCGTGGCAAGGGCAGTTGATGGTGCCGTCCGACACGCTCGAAACCGCGCATCCCTGGTGGGTGCACTTCGACGAGAACGCCTTGAACTCGCCGGCCTTGGGCTGCGTCACCACTACGCCCCGGTCGGCGAAGATCATTCCGCCGCCCTCCGGGATGTCGGCGGTCTTGGCCAGAGCCGCTTTGCCGCCGTCCGATCCGTCATCGGCCGGCTTGACCGCATCCGAACCGCCCGAGTCCTTCTGGTTGCCGCACGCGGTGAGTACGGCAGCCACCGAGACGGCCCCGGCCGCTGCCACAACGGCCCGACGCCCGGGACGGACCTCGTGGTCCTGCGATGCGCTCATGCTGGCTTTCCCTTCCGCGATTCATGACTTCGGTGTTCACGACTTCCGTGTTCACGACTTCCGTGTCCGACCAGGGATACGCGCGGCGCGACCCCGGTGTTCAACGCCCCAGGGACTTCTCGAGGAAGTCCCGCTCCAGCAGCAACAGATTGCTCACCGTCTCCTCCTGGGTGACCAGATGGCCGGCCCCGGACAACGGCAGTACCGTGTGCGACCGGCCCGCGGCCAGCAGCGCGGCGGAGAACCGCAGCATGTGGGCGACGGCCACATTGTCATCGGCAAGTCCGTGCACCAGCATGAGCGGGCGCGTCAGTCCGGCCGCCTCCGAGAGCAGTGAACTGCGCTCGTAGTTCTCCGGAAGTACATCCGGGTGGCCGAGAAACCGTTCCTCCCAATGGGTGTCGTAGAGCCGTCGGTCGGTCGGCGCACCACCGGCGACCGCCGCGTGGAAGACCTCCGGGTGACGCAGCACGGCGGCAGCCGCGAGATACCCGCTGAACGACCAGCCGCGCATGGCGACCCGCGCCAGGTCCAGCTCGGGATACAGCGCGGCAGCCGCGTACAGCGCGTCGATCTGGTCCTCCAGAACAGCCGTCAGCCGGTCTCCGTACACGGATTTCTCCCACGCCTCCCCACGCCCCGGAGTGCCGCGGCCATCCGTGACCAGCACCGCGAAACCCTGCTCGGCGAACCACTGGGCGACCACGACCCACCAGGTACGCACCTTCAGAACGACCTGCATGCCGTGGCCCGCGTACGGGTTGAGCAGCACGGGCAGCGGGGCGTCTCCCGGCCGGTGCCACGACGGCAGATACAGCCTGCTGCGCAGCTCACGCTTCCCGAGGCTCAGTACAGCGGGCCGTGGAGTGACCAGCGGAGTCTCGGCGAGGACCGCGATCCGTCCCACCCGTGCCCCGTGACGCAGCACGGTCACCGTCTGACCGTCCGGGGTCCTGCTGTCCAGCACCACGGTGGGTCCGCCGACCGAGGCCGTGTGTACACCGGGTGCCGCGCTGACGCGCACGAGACCGTCCCCGGGGGTTCCGCTCGCCCAGGACCAGACATGGACCTCGGTCGGTTCCTCGCTCGCGGTGAAGAACACCCGGTCACCGGCGGTGCCGACCACCTCACGGACCTCGAGGCCCTCAGGCGTAGGCCTGTCGCCGATCCTCAGCCCCTGCGTGTCGCCGCCCGGCTGCGCGGGAACGACGAGCGCTCCGGACGGAAGCCGCAACGGCGTACCCGGCCTGAGGGCGACCCACGCACGGTCATGGGCGCGGCTCAGGGTTCGCGTCTCTCCCGTGGCGGGATCCACTGCGAGCACGTGCACCGAACGCTGATCACGCGTTTGTACGGAGACCAGCAGGCCGTGCCCGTCCCACGCCGCCGACGCCACGTACTCGAACGACCGGTCAGTCCACACCCCCTCGGGATGGTCCTCATCGGCGGCCGCGGGCAGCCGGACCGCGAGCCGCTCCCCGGACACCCGCACGAGGTGCAACGACACTTCGGCGTTCGCCGTGCCCGCCGCCGGATACGCCATCTCGCGTGGCGGCCGCTCCGGGTGGGCCGGATCGCTGATGTACCGGCGCTGCACCATCGAGGTGTCCACCCGTGTGACCAGAAGCGCATCGCTTCGCGGCGACCACCAGTGGCCGCGCGAGCGTCCGATCGACTCGGCGGAAACGTGATCGGACAGTCCGTAGGTCACCTGGTCGCCGTCCGGGGCGGCGAGCGCACGGTCGGCCGTGCCCTGCGTCGTCACCATCCGCAGCGCGCCCCCGGACACGTACGCGATCAGGGTGCCGTCCGGTGAAGGCCGGGGATCGACCACCGGACCGGCGGTGACGATCCGGCGCGGCGTGCCCCCGTCCGTCCGTACCACCCAGAGCTCACCGCTCAGAGCGAAGGCCGCGAGCCGCACCTGCGCATCGGTGGCGTAGGACACCACGCCCGACGAGGTCTCCCTGGCCCTTTCGCGGCGGGCCAGCTCCTCCGGTGGCACCGCACCGTACGTCATGTCGCCGTGGCCCGGCCCGAGCGGATCGGCGAGCATCCGCTCCTCGCCGTCCTCGTACAGCCACAGCCGGCTCACCTGATCCGTACCGGACGTGGTCCGTACGAAGAGCACCCGGGCGCCGTCCGGTGAGACGGTGAACTGCCGGGGTACTCCGAGCGAGAAGCGGCGGGTGCGGGCGAACTGCCGGGGAAATCGCCGGGTGTTGAGCGCGTGGTCAGCCGTGGAGTCGAATGGGGGAGTCATGGAAACACCATGACAGGCGGAATCCGGATCGACCGGCCCTGCTCAGGAACGGGCCAGGCTGAGGGAGGAACACGCATTGCGCGTGATTGTCAGAGGCGTCTGCAAAGCTGAGCGGTATGACACTGAAGAACTTCAACGACCTCGAGCAGGCTATTCGCGGCGGTTGGGGAGCGGACACCACGACGCCGGTTCACCGTCCGAACTGGACCCCGGACAATCCGGCGCGCGACCAGTGCGGTGTCACGGCCCTGGTGGTGAACGACCTGTTGGGCGGTGAGCTGATTCGTGGTGAGGTTCATGTCAACGGCGAGCGAGTGGATTACCACTGGTGGAACCGTCTGGGCATGGGGATCGAAGTCGATCTCACCCGCGAGCAGTTCGGCCCCGACGAGACAGTTGTCGGCGGAGATGTGATTGAACGGCCTGCGGAGATCGTGCGGCTCCGTGCGGAGTATGAGCTTCTCCGCAGCCGCGTCGTGACGGTGCTGTGTTCGTAGGCGTTTCGTCTCCGAGGTGTCCGGTGCGGTGACTGTGCGGGGTCAGCGAGCTGTCGCGTCGTTCGCGCGGAAGGCCGGTTCTCCCTCGCGCAACCGGGCGAAGAGGAGTGCCCGGTCCAGCTGCTCCTCGTCCTCGTCCTCCTCGTTGCTGAGCATCTCGTCCACCAACAGTTCGCGCAGCTGCATTTGGACGCCGTCGCCGTATCCCTGCTGGTAGTCGTCCAGATCGAAGTGGGTGCCCGCCTCCACCTTGCCGATCGTGCCGTGCTCGTCCTCGATGACCAGCCACTTTCGTCCGGAATCCCGGCGGCTCGGCAGGGTTCGGACGTAGCGACCGGCTTCGCCTCCAGCGCAGGCGGCGTTGAGGGGCATCGCCTGGAGGGCCTCCGGCGGCGGCGGCGCCTGTTCGGGGGCTGTGCGGGTGTCGAGGCAGGTCACGGCTGGCGCGGCGGGCCGGGCACGGGCCATGACGGCCGGCGGGGTGCAGGGAGCGATCGGCCGGTCGGAGCCGAGGACGACGGTGGCGCCCGAGAATCCCGACGAAGGCCACGGCGGCGAACGGTGTCGGCAGGGGGAAGCCATCGGCCAGGCTCCGGCGTCTGCGCCACAGGCGCCTGTCGACCGCATCGAGCAAGTCCTGGACCCCGACGACGGCTTCGTCTTCCTGGGCTTCCACATCCAGAGCAAGAGCCGGGGCGATGGGCGCCGTGTCGTACTGACGATCCCGGCAAAGACAGGCGCTGGCACCGGTGATGCACGAGATCAAGAGGCTGACGGGCAGGGCATGACCTCGCTCTCGTTGGCGGAGGTGCCGCGGAAGGCCAACCCGGTCCTGCGGGGCTGGGCGGGCTGCTTCCGCTCCGGCGCATCGAAGAAGACGTTCTCCTGCCTCGGCTGGTACGCGTGGTGGAGGATGCTTCGGTGGATTCGCCGCGAACACCCTCACCTGACCTGGAAGCAGTTGCGGCGGAGCCACTACGGAGCTGACCGCATCGCGGAGGGGCGAATGGTCCTCTACAACCCGGCGAAGACGCGGGTCGAGCGTTACCGCTACCGCGGAGCTCGGACGAAGGCCGTTTCCGTGTACGCCGGTTACTGAACCGGCTGATCAAGTTCGACGCACCATTCGACTCCACACGTAAAGATCAAGCTAAGGGCTGTCCCGTAATCCCTGGCGGAGCAGGGCGCGGCGTCAGATGCGGTGCATCGCAAGGCGGAGGGGCGTCCGCATACTGGATGTATGCGGACGTTCCGACAACGCGGCGAGGTACCGTAGCTGTCGTCGTGCGCCCGCC
>NZ_JBEOVN010000326.1:0-4569 GCF_040295565.1 Streptomyces sp. NPDC002785
GCGAGGCGTGGACACGTGGCGTGAGCGTCGACTGGGACACGGTGTACGGGGGTATGGGCGCACAGCGTGTCGAGCTGCCCACCTACGCCTTCCAGCACCAGCACCTGTGGCCGCAGGCGGCCGAGCCGGATTCCGGTGCCGAGGCGCTGCCGGCCGACGCAGTCGACGCCCGTTTCTGGGAGGCCGTCGAACGCGAAGACCTGGAGTCGCTCGCCGGGACACTGGAGTTCGGGGGTGCTGAGGAAATGTCCTCGCTGAGCGCCCTGTTGCCTGCACTGTCCTCCTGGCACCGACGGAGCCGCGAACTGTCCGTGCTGGACGGCTGGCGCTACCGCGTGACCTGGAAGCCGCTGGTCGAGCGCCAGTCCGTGCGACTGTCCGGCACCTGGCTGCTGGTCGTGCCGGAGTCCGCGCTCGTCGACGGCTGGGCGCTCGGTGCGGTGCGCACGCTGGCGGAGCGCGGCGCCGACGTACGACAGCTCACGCTGTGCGCCGTGGAGCTGGACCGCGAGTCGGTCACCCGCCGGGTGCGCGTGGAGCTGGACGGCGCCACGCCGGTCGCCGGTGTCCTGTCGCTGCTGGCCTTCGACGAGCAGGCGGCCCCGGGCACTGACAACGTCAACGCCGGACTGACCAGTTCCGCCGCGCTGATCCAGGCGCTGGGCGACGCCGGAGTCGATGCGCCGCTGTGGTGCGCCACCCGCGGCGCCGTCTCCGTCAGCCGCTCCGACCGGCCGGACAACCCGACACAGGCGCTCGCCTGGGGCCTGGGCCGCACCGCCGCACTGGAGTACCCGGAGCGCTGGGGCGGTCTGGTCGATCTGCCGCAGGCCGCCGACGACCGGGCGCTGGCCCGGCTGGTCACGGTCCTGGCAGGAGCCGAGGGGGAGGACCAGCTCGCGGTCCGCGCCGCAGGCGTCTTCGCCCGTCGGCTGAGCCACGCGCCGCTGGCCGACGCCCCGCCCGTACAGAGCTGGCGGCCGGCCGGGACCACGCTGGTGACGGGCGGTACCGGTGCGCTGGGTGCGCAGGTGGCCCGTTGGCTGGCCCGTAACGGTGCCGAGCACCTGGTGCTCACCAGCCGCCGCGGCCCGGACGCGCCCGGCGCCGCCGAGCTGCGCGACGAACTGACCGCGCTGGGCACCGAGATCACCATCGCCGCCTGCGACGTGGCCGACCGCAAGGCCGTCGAGTCGCTGCTCGCGGCCGTCCCTGCCGACCGGCCGCTCACCGCTGTGGTGCACACGGCCGGTGTCCTCGACGACGGAGTGCTGGACGCCCTGACGCCGCAGCGGTTCGCGACGGTGCTCGGCCCCAAGGCCGACGCCGCCCGCCACCTGCATGAGCTCACGCAGGGCCTGGACCTGTCCGCGTTCGTGCTGTTCTCCGGCATCGCGGGCACGCTCGGCGACGCCGGGCAGGGCAACTACGCGGCGGCCAACGCCTATCTGGACGCGCTGGCCGAGCAGCGCCGGGCCGACGGACTGCCCGCGACCTCGGTGGCCTGGGGCCGCTGGGGCGACACGGGCCTCGCGGCCGGCGGTGCCATCGGCGAGCGGCTGGACCGGGGCGGTGTGCCCGCCATGGCACCGGACTTGGCGATCAGGGCGCTCCAGCAGGCTCTGGACCACGCCGACACGGTCGTGGCCGTCGCCGACATCCAGTGGGAACGCTTCGCCTACGGCTACACGGCGGTGCGGCCCAGCTCTTTCATCGCCGACCTGCCCGAGGTCAGGCGGCTGACGGACAGCGGCCCGGCCGGCGGCGGCGAAAGCGGTGCCGTCGCGGATCCGGCGTCCGCGCTGCGGCAGAAGCTGGCAGGGATGTCCCTGGCCGAGCAGTCCCTCACCGTCCTGGAGTTGGTGCGCACCAACGCGGCCGCCGCGCTGGGGCACTCCTCGACCGAAGAGGTCGGCGAGGGCCGGGCATTCAAGGAGCTGGGCTTCGACTCGCTCATCGCACTCGAACTGCGCAACAGGCTCGGCGCGGCCACCGGCCAGAAACTGCCGGCCACGCTGGTTTTCGACTATCCAACCCCGGCCGTCCTGGCCGAGTACCTGCGGGCCGAGATCACGCAGGACGGCGGCGCGACGGCGGCCGCACCGGGCATCGCGGAGCTGGAGAAGCTGGAATCCGCGCTCTCGGTGCTCGACCCGGCCGCCGAGGACAGCGAGACCCGGGCGGACATCGCCGCCCGGCTTCAGGCCCTGACGGCCAGGTGGGACGCGCCGCGCACGCGCGCGGCGGAGGCCACCGGCGACACAGTGACGGAAAAGCTGCAAGAGGCAACGCCCGATGAGGTCTTCGACTTCATCGAAAAAGAACTCGGAATCTAGGGATCTAAGGTCCGCGAGCGCAAGGTTTGTGACGAGAAGCATGGGTGAGATTCCAATGGCGGATCAGGACAAGATCCTCGACTACCTCAAGCGGGTAACTGCTGATCTGCACCAGACGCGGCAGCGTCTTCGCGAGGTCGAGTCGCAGGAGCCTGAGCCGATCGCGATCGTCGGCATGAGCTGCCGCTTCCCCGGAGGCGTCAGGTCTCCGGAAGAGCTGTGGCAGCTCGTGGCCTCGGGCGGCGACGCCATCGCGGACTTTCCCACGGACCGTGGCTGGGACGTGGAGTCGCTCTTCGACGCCGACCCCGACCAGCAGGGCACCAGCTACACGGACAAGGGCGGCTTCCTCGACGGCGCGGGCGAGTTCGACGCCGCGTTCTTCGGGATCTCGCCGCGCGAGACCCTGGGCATGGACCCCCAGCAGCGGCTGCTGCTGGAGACCGCCTGGGAGACGTTCGAGCGTGCCGGGATTGACCCGGCCACGCTTCGCGGCAGCAAGGCCGGGGTGTTCATCGGCACCAACGGCCAGGACTACCCGGAGCTGATGCACCGGCTGCCGCAAGGCGTCGAGCAGTACCTGCTGACCGGCAACGCGGCGAGCGTCATCTCAGGCCGCATCTCCTACACCTTCGGCCTGGAGGGCCCGGCGCTCACCGTCGACACGGCCTGCTCCTCGTCGCTGGTGGCGCTGCACCTGGCCGTTCAGGCGCTGCGCAACGGTGAGTGCTCCATGGCACTCACCGGCGGTGTCACCGTGATGAACAGCCCGCGGGCGTTCATCAACTTCAGCCGTCAGCGGGGCCTGGCGCCCGATGGCCGCTGCAAGGCGTTCGCCGACGGTGCCGACGGCACCGGCTGGGGCGAGGGCGTCGGCATGCTGCTCGTGGAGCGGCTGTCCGACGCCCGGAAGAACGGCCACCCGGTCCTGGCGATCGTCCGAGGTTCGGCGATCAACCAGGACGGCGCCAGCAACGGGCTGACCGCTCCCAACGGCCCGTCCCAGCAGCGCGTCATCCGCCAGGCCCTCACCGACGCCCGGCTCACCCCCGCCCAGGTGGACGTCGTCGAGGCGCACGGCACCGGCACCAGCCTCGGCGACCCGATCGAGGCGCAGGCGCTGCTGGCCACCTACGGCCGGAACCGGCCCGACGGCCGGCCGCTGTGGCTGGGCTCGGTGAAGTCGAACTTCGGCCATACCCAGGCCGCCGCCGGTGTCGCCGGCATCATCAAGATGGTCAAGGCCATCGAGCACGGCGTGATACCCAAAACGCTCCATGTCGACGCACCCTCGCGGGACGTCGACTGGGCGGCGGGCGCGGTCGAGCTGCTGACCGAGGCCGTCGACTGGCCGGAGACCGGCCAGCCGCGCCGCGCCGGTATCTCATCCTTCGGCGTGTCCGGCACCAACGCCCACACCGTCATCGAGCAGGCCCCGGCCGAGGACCGGACCGCTGCGGAGGACTCCCCGGCGGACTGGTCCGGGCTCGGCGGACTGATACCGCTGCTGGTCTCCGGACAGACCGCGCAGGCACTCCGCGCCCAGGCCGAGCGGCTCGCCGCCCACATCGAAGCCACCTCCGTGCCGAGCCTGACCGACCTCGGCCACTCGCTGGCCACCACCCGCGCCTCCCTCGACCACCGCGCCGTCCTCCTCGCTGCCGACGACGGGAGCCGGGACGAGCTGCTGAGCCTGCTGACCGCGCTGGCCACCGAGGGCACCTCGGCCGACCTGATTCAGGGCCAGGTCACCGAGGGCAAGACGGCGTTCCTGTTCACCGGTCAGGGCAGCCAGCGGGCCGGTATGGGCCGCGAGCTGTACGCGGCCGTCCCGGCCTTCGCCGAGGCGCTGGACACGGTCTGTGCCGAGCTGGACCAGTACCTCGAACGGCCGCTGCGCAACGTCATGTTCGACGCCGGCTCCACCTTGCTGGACCGGACCGGTTACACCCAGCCCGCCCTCTTCGCCATCGAGGTCGCGCTGTTCCGGCTGCTGGAGGGCTGGGGCGTCAAGCCCGACTTCGTCGTCGGCCACTCCATCGGTGAGCTGGCCGCCGCCCACGTCTCCGGCGTCCTCTCCCTGGAGGACGCGGCGAAGCTGGTGGCCGCGCGCGGCAGGCTGATGGAGGAACTCCCGCCCGGTGGCGCGATGATCGCGGTGCAGGCGTCGGAGGACGAGGTTGTGCCGTTGCTGACCGAGGGTGTGAGCATTGCCGCGCTCAACGGTCCGCAG
>NZ_JBEOVN010000327.1:0-4454 GCF_040295565.1 Streptomyces sp. NPDC002785
ATGTGCCGGTCCAGCTCAGCACACACCGCGTCCAGCGCCTTGGCGAACACCGGGAACGTCTCATACAACTCACGGCCCATACCGAGCCGCTGACTGCCCTGCCCCGTAAACAGGAACGCCACCTCGCCCTCGGTGACCGAACCTTCGGTGAGCCCGGCTGTGGTGCGGCCCGCGGCCAATGCTTCCAGACCGCACAGCAGTTCGCCGCGGTCGTCGGCGGCCAGTACCGCGCGGTGGTGCAGCGCTGCGCGACCGGTGGCGAGCGTGTAGGCGACATCGGCAAATTCAAGGGCCGGCTGTGCCGTCAGATGGGCGTGAAGCCGCCCGGCCTGGGCGCGCAGCGCGTCCGCGCTCTTGGCCGACACGGTGAAGGGGAGCACCGGGGGCTGTACGGTCGCGGCCGGTGCCTGCTCCGCCTCGGTGTCCGGCGCCTGCTCGATGATTGTGTGGGCGTTGGTTCCGCTGATACCGAAGGAGGAGATGGCGGCCCGGCGCGGACGGCCGGTCTCCGGCCAGTCGACGGCCTCGGTCAGCAGCTCGACCGCTCCCACCGACCAGTCCACGTGCGGGGTCGGCTCGTCGACGTGCAGCGTCTTGGGCAGCACACCGTGCTCGATGGCCTTGACCATCTTGATGATCCCGGCGACACCGGAAGCGGCCTGCGAGTGGCCGATGTTCGACTTGATGGCGCCCAGCCACAACGGCCGGTCCTCGGGGCGGTCCTGGCCATAGGTCGCCAGCAGCGCCTGCGCCTCGATCGGGTCACCCAGCTTGGTACCCGTGCCGTGCGCCTCCACGGCGTCGACATCGGCGGTCGTCAGGGCGGCGCCGGCCAGTGCCTTGCGGATGACGCGCTGCTGCGCGGGCCCGTTGGGAGCGGTCAGGCCGTTGCTCGCACCGTCCTGGTTGACGGCCGAGCCACGGACGATCGCGAGCACCTGGTGGCCGTACTTACGGGCCTCGGAGAGCCGCTCGACCAGCAGCATGCCGACGCCCTCGCCCCAGCCGGTACCATCCGCAGCGGCCGCGAACGCCTTGACGCGGCCGTCGGAGGCGAGACCGCGCTGGCGGCTGAACTCGGTGAAGGTGCCAGGGGTGGTCATGATGGTGACGCCACCGGCGAGTGCCATGGAGCATTCGCCCTGGCGCAGTGCCTGGATGGCCCAGTGCAGGGCGACCAGGGAGGAGGAGCAAGCGGTGTCGACCGTGACGGCCGGGCCCTCCAGGCCGAGGGCGTAGGCGATACGGCCGGAGATGACGCTGCCGGCGTTGCCGGTCATCACATGGCCCGCGACCTCCGCGCCGGCCTGCTCCAGGCCCACGTCGTAGGCGCTGTTGGAGGCTCCGACGAAGACGCCGACGTTACGTCCGCGCATGGCCTCCGGGTCGATCCCGGCCCGCTCGAACGCCTCCCAGGACGTCTCCAACAGCACACGCTGCTGCGGGTCCATGGCGAGGGCCTCGCGCGGCGATATCCCGAAGAACGCCGCGTCGAACAGGTCCGCTTCGTGCAGGAAGCCGCCTGCGTGGGCGTAATCGTCGGTCTCGCCCTCGGGTGTCCAGTCAGTTTCCCAGCCGCGGTTGTCCGGGAAGCCGGTGATCGCGTCCCCGCCGCCGTTGATCAGGTGCCAGAGTTCCTCGGGCGAGCGCACGTCGCCGGGGTAGCGGCAGCTCATCGAGACGATGGCGATGGGGTCGTCGGTGACCGCGGTGACCTCCGCCTCGCCCGCCCCGGCCTGCTCGGTGTCCTCGTCGAGGAGGTCGCCGAGGAGTTCGTCGCGCAGGTGGTCGGCGAGGAAGGCGGAGTTGGGGTAGTCGAAGACGATGGTGGTGGGCAGCTTCAGCCCGGTGGCGGCCGAGAGCCGGTTACGGAGCTCGACGGCGATCAGCGAGTCGAAGCCCAGCTCCTTGAACGCCCGGCGTGCCTCGATGGCCTCCGAGGTGGAGTGTCCGAGAACCGCTGCCACCTGGGTGCGGACCAGGTCCAGCAGGGTGCGCCGGCGTTCGGCGGGGGACAGCATCAGCAGCCGCTCGGTCAGGGAGGAGCCGGAAGCGGCGAGCCCGGCGGCGGCGATGCGTCGGCCTGAGGTGCGGATCAGACCACGCAGCAGCGCCGGGACCGGGCCCGTGCCGTGCGCGGAACGCAACGCCATCAGGTCCAGCCGGGCCGGGACCAGCACGGCCCGGCCTGTGCGACGAGCGGCGTCGAACAGTGCCATGCCCTCGTCGTTGGAGAGGGCGCCCATGCCACTGCGGGCCAGTCGCTGCAGATCGGTCTCGCTCAGTCCGCCGGTGATGCCGCCGGCCTGGGCCCACAGACCCCACACCAGCGAGGTGGCGGGCAGGCCCCGGGCGTGCCGGTGACCGGCGAGTGCGTCCAGGAAGACGTTGCCCGCCGCGTAGTTGGCCTGGCCGGCGCCGCCCAGGGTGCCGGCGATGGCGGAGAACAGGACGAACGCGGTCAGGTCGAGATCACGGGTGAGCTCGTGCAGGTTCCACGCGGCGTCCACCTTGGGGCGCAGTACGCGATCCAGCTGCTCGGGCGTCAGGCCGGGCACCGTGGCGTCGTCCAGTACACCGGCGGTGTGCACCACGGCGGTCAGCGGGTGCGCGGCCGGGACGGCGGCCAGGGTGGCGGCCAGCGCTTCGCGGTCGGCCGCGTCGCAGCCGACGACAGTGACCTCGGCTCCCAGTGCGGCGAGTTCGTCGCTCAGCTCGGCGACGCCCGGGGCCTTGGGGCCGCGGCGGCTGGTGAGCAGCAGATGACGGACGCCGTGCTCGGTGATGAGGTGGCGTGCGACCAGGCGGCCCAGGCCGCCGGTGCCGCCGGTGATCAGGACGGTGCCGTCGGTGTCCAGGGCGGGCACGGGGGTCCGCGGGCCCTGGAGGTCGGCGGCCGAGGCGCGGGCCAGGCGCGGCACGAGGGCGTCGCCGGCGCGCAGAGCCAGCTCCGGTTCCCCGGTGGCCAGGGCGCCGGACAGCGCGGCCGCCGAGGTGTCCGTGCCGTCGAGGTCTGCCAGGACGAAGCGGTCCGGGTTCTCGGTCTCGGCCGAGCGCAGCAGGCCCCACAGGGCGGCGTGAGCCAGGTCCGTGACGTCCTCGCCGGGGCCGGCGGCGACCGCACCCCGGGTGACGAGGACCAGCTTGGCATCGGTGAAGCGGGCGTCGGCCAGCCAGCCCTGCGCCAGCTCCAGCGCGCGGTGCGCCGCCTGGTGCGTGGCCTCGGTGAGGTCGTCGGCGGCCTGGGTCCGGGCGAAGGAGGCCAGGACCAGCTCCGGCAGGGCGGTCTCCCCCGCCTCGACGGCCGCCGCGAGGGCGGTCAGGTCCGGGAAGGCGGTGGCGGCGACGTCTGCCGCGCACAGCCCGAAGATGTCGTCGCCCAGCACCGCACGGCGTCCGGCGGCACCCGGCCTGGCCTCGGCGGTCTGCTGCACCACCCAGTCCAGCCGGAACAGTGCCCGCTGGTGCGCGGCCGCGCGGTCGGCATCGAGGTCCGTGCCGCTCTCCGGCAGCGGACGGAGTGTCAGCGCGTCCACGGTGGCTACCGGCTGGCCGGTGGTGTCGGCAAGCGTCAGCGTCAGCGTGTCGTCGCCGGTCGGCGAGATCCGGACGCGCAGCGCGTCCGCGCCCACCGCGTGCAGCGTCACGCCCTGCCACTCGGCGGTCAGCCGCGCCCCCGCACGGCCGTGCAGCACGTGCAGGGCCGCGTCCAGCAGCACCGGGTGCACGGCGAAGGCCCCGGCAGCCGGGGCCGTGTCCTCGGTCAGACGTACTTCGGCGAAGAGCTCGTCGCCGCTGTGCCAGGCGGCGGTCAGCCCCTGGAAGCCCGGCCCGTGCCGCAGCCCGGCGTCGGCCAGCTCCGCGTAGAGGCCGTCGATGTCGATCGTCTCGGCACCGGTCGGCGGCCACGCCGTCAGCTCGGCGGGGACCGCCGACGGCCGGGCGTCGGTCAGCGCGCCGGTGGCGTGCCGGGTCCACGCCTGGTCGGCGACGGCGTCCTCGGCACGTGAGGAGACGGTGAACGGGCGGCGCCCGGCGGAATCCCGCGCACCAACCTCGACCTGGATCCGCACCCCGCCCCGCGCGGGCAACACCAGAGGTGCCTCCAGGGTGAGTTCGGCCAGGTGGTCACAGCCGACCTGGTCCCCCGCGCGGATGGCCAGCTCGACGAAGGCCGTACCCGGCAGCAGCACCGAACCCAAGACGGTGTGGTCGGCCAGCCACGGGTGGGTGTCGAGGCCCAGTCGGCCGGTGAACAGGAAGCCGTCGGTCGTCGCCAGCGGCACCGCTGCGCCCAGGAGCGGGTGGTCGGCCGATTCCAGGCCGACAGCGTTCACATCACCGGTCGTACCACCCGGCTCCAGCCAGAACCGCTGATGCTGGAACGCATACGTCGGCAACTGCACCCGACCCGCGCCGGTACCCGCGTAAAACGCCGACCAGTCCACGGCCAC
>NZ_JBEOVN010000328.1:0-4430 GCF_040295565.1 Streptomyces sp. NPDC002785
TTGGCCTCATCGAACGGCCGCCTGACGTCGTCCTCGGTGAAGTCGGTGCCGAACTTGGCGTTGAACTTCTCGATCAGCTCCGACAGTAGCGACTTGTCGGCCTCTGCAGCCCCGCCCGTGCCCTCGCCGAACCCCTTGAGTTCTGCCGGGCCTTCGGTAGTGAGCGACTTGTCGTGCTCGCCTGACTTCTCCACCCGCAGATGGCTGAGGTCGATCTCGCCTATGTCGACGCCACCGTCGGCGCGGCGCGGGAGCCGGTTGAGGAGGTAAGGGTGGTGTACTCCCGGGTTCGACTTGGTGTGCGTGACAAAAGGACGCCCAGGCACCCGGCCTTTGCCTGTTGCAGTCATCTGGCGTCCCACGGCAGCGACTTCGAATCCTGACATGGTGTCACCTATTGTGTTCCAGGTGACGAGTCGAGTGGTACCGGGGGATGGCATGAACGATGCAGAACGCAGGAACGCTACGACACCCATCCGGGTCCACCAGATTCATACCGCGCTCATGGAGCAGTACGCCGGGCTCATCTTCGACGAGGACCTCAAGTCGTACGACCAGCGCGGGTACGAACAGCGTTTCCTCTCCCGAGCGCTTACAGCTGCGGCCGTCCGGGTTGTCACCGGATGTGATCACAAGACCGCGGGCCGTTCAGTCATCGACGGTGAACTTGACCAGGGCATCGACGGCGTGGCCGTGACCGATGGCACCCAGGAGATCTGGCTTGTCCAGGCCAAGTGGAGTGATGAAGGGAAGGGAAAGTTCAACACCGACGCGGCCCATAAATTCATCCATGGACTTCGTCTCATCGAGCAGCGGAGCTTCGAGCGCTTCAACGATCGGCTCGATCCCATCGTGGCCCGAGTGAACTCCGCCATGCATGACGCCCGGTTGAAGGTCACGCTGGTGATCGCGGTGATGGGCATGGGGTCGCTCAGCGACGAGGTCGTCGCCGTTCTCGAAGATGCCCGAAAGGAGTTCAACGGCCTCGGCCCTGTCCTGGACTACCGCGTGGTCAATGCGGCGGATGTGTTGCGGCAGATCCGTGAGGACCTCGCTCCCGAACCCGTTCGGGTTACCGTGCGCATGACCAACTGGCTCAAGCGGAACACCCCGCTGGTTGCCTATCAGGGAACGGTTCCGGCGAGCAACATCGCCGAATGGTACGGGGAACACGAAGACCGCTTGTATTCGCAGAACCTCAGGCAGTCCCTGGGCACCACCCGGGTGAATTCCGGCATGCTCAACACGCTCGCCGAGGAGCCGGAGAACTTCTGGCTCTTCAATAACGGTGTGACAGTGCTGTGCAACAGCTTGGACGAGGACTGGCCCGGCCGCCGCAGGCCGGACGAGCCGGTGCACCTCCGGCTGAACGGCGTCAGCGTGGTCAACGGAGCGCAGACGGTGACCGCCGCGCATCGTGCGTTGCAGTCGTCCGCGGACACCGTCGAAGATGCCGAAGTCACTGTCAAGGTCATCGTTGTCGGCGAGAACATGCCGGACTTCGCGCGGCGCATCACGGAGACAACCAACACCCAGAACCATGTGGAGCAGCGCGACTTCATTGCCTTGGACGAGGTCCAAGCCATGATCCGGGAGGATTTCGCGCTGTCACTTCAGAAGTCGTACGTATACAAGCGCGGCGAGCCGGACCCCGCCCCGGGGGAGGGGTGTTCGGTAGTTCACGCCGCCATTGCGCTGGCCTGTGCCCATCACGGCACGGAACTCACCGTACGCACCAAGCGGGATACTGATCTGCTCTGGGAACGGGGAACTGGCGGAGCGTACCCCCGGCTGTTCGGAGAGAGGCCGAGCGCCTTCCAGATCTGGCGTTCAGTGCTCGTTCACCGGGCGGTTGGCGCCGCGCTCAACGAGGAGCGGAAGAAGTTTCAGAAGCGGGCCGCAGATGTTGCGCAGCGAGGCGACCTACTGGTCACGCATCTGGTCTTCCAGCTCCTTGAGCAGGACCGGATCGATGACCCGGACCATGACTGGGACACTGTGCTCGCTGAGGTGCCGGCGCTCACCGCCAGGGTCCTCGAGTGGCTAATCCATCACATCGACGGTGAATTCGGGCAGACATCATTCCTGAGCGGGACCCTTACGGACGTGGCGCGTTGCAAGCAGCTCGCGGCACTCGTGCTGCGTGATGCGCAGCGCGAAGGGGTCATTCCCGATCTGCCCGCTGAGTACCGGCCCTCGGAGGGAGGCAAGCGCAAGCCTCGCCGTCCCAATGCTGTTCCCACTCTCGTCGATCACGGGAAGATTGTGGATGGCACTCCCCTCCACCTGACGCTGGGGAACAGGCCAGAGGTCAAGGCCCTGAGTTCCTGGCTCGCTCAAGACCCTCGCCGTAGTGAGGCGACGTGGGTCAATGACCGAACGAAGTGCCTTCTGTGGGCGGTGGATGGCCGCGCCTACTCGCCCACGCGTTTGGTCCTGCACATGTACGAGCTTGCTGAATGGGAAGAGGCCCCAGTTGCCGTTCAGGGCCCTGCTCGGTGGACTGTGGACGGCGCCCTGACCCTCTCGGACATGGCGCGGACACTGCTTGACGAACAGGCCGAACAGGAGTGAGGGGCATACCGTGGCGGACGAGGTGAACCACACGGCGGGGGGTGGCCTGCAAGTCGGTCGGCAGACCGCAGTTGCCGCCAGTGGCGCAGTGTGTTTCGACGTGACCGGTCAACGTGCATGTCGCCCGAACTGTCTTGCCTGGCCCGTCGATGCACGGACACCAGCCCCGGCGCTCGGTGAGTGCGGCCACCAAGTGTAGGCCGCAGCCTCCGCCCAAGTCGTCCGACACTTCGGCGAGGACGGCGATGTGTTTGCCGCGCGTGTCGGTGGACTCCACGTGTAGAGCCGTCCCTTCTGCGGACAGGCGGAGGCGGAAGTCGCGGCCGGGCACGTGGCCGTGGCTCACGGCGTTCGCGCTCAGCTCCGCGACGATCAGCGTCAGGGTGTCGTGCGCGTCGCTGCCGTAGGGGATGCCCCAGGCGTCGAGCCGCTCGCTGGCCAGGCGCCGGGCGAGGCGGGCGCCGCGCGGGGTGGAGCTGAAGCGCATCGTGAAGTGGTGCCAGGGGAAGCGGGGTTGCGTGGTGCGGGTGAGGCGGACGGGGAGTGGTGGATTGCTGGTCATGGCTCCACGTTGCCGTTTGGTGGCGTAGCGTGACCAGGGGTGACGCGCCGTCGCGGGCTGGTTGTACGTGGCGTGCGTCCGGCTTGTACGTACGTGGGACAGGCGGTGGCGATGACGATGACGCAGGGCGAGACGGACGCGGGCGCGGGGTCGGGTTCGGAGTCCGGGAAGCGGCCGGAGGACGAGCCGGGGTCCGGGGTGATGACGGCGTTCGGGCGGCAGTTGAAGCTGTTACGGCTGCGGGCGGGGCTGGACCGGGCGGAGTTCGGGAAGCGGGTGGGGTACGCGGCGCAGTCCGTTGCGTCGTTCGAGCAGGGGCGACGGATTCCGCAGCCTGCGTTCATCGACAAGGCGGACGCGGTGCTGGAGGCCGGGGGCTTGTTGCTGGCGTTGAAGGAGGAGGTTGCTCGGGCGCAGTATCCGCCGTTCTTCCGGGACATGGCGCGGCTGGAGGCCCAGGCGGTAGAGCTGTGCGTGTACGACAGCCACATCGTCAATGGGCTCTTGCAGACTGAGGAGTACATGCGTGCTGTGCTCGCCATGCGACGCCCACTGCTCGACGAAGAGACCATTGAACTTCGTGTGGCCGCACGTCTCGCGAGACAGGAGATCTTCAACCGCTGGCCAGCTCCTCTGTTGAGCTTCGTTGTGGAGGAAGGGGCACTGCGGAAGCCCCTCGGAGGCAAGCAGGTCCTGCGCGGACAGCTTGAGCAGCTCTTGCTCTTCGGGCACATGCGCAATGTGGAACTGCAGCTGATGCCGCTCGACCGAGAGGACAACGCAGGTGTGGACGGGCCGTACACCGTGATTACCCGCAAAGGCGGGGAACAGATCGTGTACATGGAGGTCCAGGGACGCAGCAACCTGCTGACTGATCGGGACGAGACGCGGCTGGCCGCAGCGCGCTATGGGATCATCCGGAGTCAGGCTCTCACTCCGCGAGAGACTCTGGGATTCATCGAGAAGTTGCTGGGAGATCTATGAATACCACCGACACTCCTGCCATGCGGGAGCTGGCCTGGTTCAAGAGCAGCTACAGCGGGGCTGAAGGCGGTCAGTGCCTAGAGGTCGCCTGGCGCAAGAGCAGCTACAGCACCGGCAACGGCGGTGAATGCATGGAGTTCGCCACTGCTGCCACGCACGTACACATCCGTGACTCGAAGCAGCTCAGCGGCCCCATGCTGACCGTGGGGCCAGGGGCGTGGGCCGGATTCATCGGCCTCGTCGCCGGCTGAGGTACACACCGCCAGGAGGGTCCCGCCACGCCGCACGGGCGTAACGGCGGGACCCTCCC
>NZ_JBEOVN010000329.1:0-4413 GCF_040295565.1 Streptomyces sp. NPDC002785
CCACGGCACCCAGCACGTACTCGCCTGGTCCCTATGGCGAAGAAAGAGCCAAGCCCGAGCCCGCATCAGCCACTACAAACGCAGAGGACATCACGAAGTGTCGTTGCAGTATTAGGGGGCGTCCGGTGGCGTCGTCACGTCGATCAGCCGGCACACCGTCTCGATGTCCGTCTTCACCTGGGCGATCGACGCCCGCCCCGACAGCCAGGTGATCAGCGCCGAGTGCCAGGTGTGCTCGATGACTCGGACCGCGGACAGTTGCTGTGGTGTCGGATGCTCCAGGCCCATGGCGTCCAGGATGATCGCCGTCGTGATCCGCGAGACGGTGTCCACCTCCGGGCTGACGCTGCGGTCCGCGAAGGTCAGCGCACGCACCATCGCATCCGCCAGGTGCGGTTCGCGCTGCAGTGCGCGGAACGCCCGCATCAGGGTGCCGGCGACCCGCTGCGCCGCGTCGTCCCCGGCCGGGGGGCGCTTGTGCAGCGTGGTGTGCATGTGCTGGAGCTGGTCCTGCATGGTGGCGACCAGCAGATGGATCTTGGACGGGAAGTAGCGGTACAGCGTGCCCAGGGCGACCTCGGCGGCCTCCGCGACCTCACGCATCTGCACCGCCTCGAAGCCGCCCCTGCCGGCGAGCTGGGCGCTGGCGTGCAGGATGCGGCGGCGGCGGGCCTCCTGTCGCTCCGTCAGGGGCGGCGAGGCCGACTTCGCTTCCGCTGTCATGTGTCCCCATCCATGGCTTCTGTCCGCAACCGGAGGGAGGCGCTCGGTCTCCCGGCGGCGCACAGCATGCCAGGGCGGCCGGTCGTGGCGCGAATCACCTGATCCGGCCGTTGCACCGACGCTACCTGCCGGTAGATTCGTAGCTCATTGAACGATCCAGTCTGAAACTTGTTCTAGATTAGCGTGAGCGGTTACGCTCCGG
This sequence comes from Streptomyces sp. NPDC002785, assembly GCF_040295565.1. Classification (NCBI taxonomy): domain Bacteria; kingdom Bacillati; phylum Actinomycetota; class Actinomycetes; order Kitasatosporales; family Streptomycetaceae; genus Streptomyces; species Streptomyces sp. NPDC002785. Next base: position 926 of record NZ_JBEOVN010000329.1, read on the forward strand.
CGAACACGCAGTGAGAAGGGGGCCGAGTGTGACCGCTGAGGCCGTAGAGACGGGCCCCCGCACGGGCAGCGACACGTCGGGCACCGCCGGCGACCGTCCGTTGCGCATCGCGCTCCTCACCTACAAGGGCAACCCGTTCTGCGGCGGCCAGGGCGTCTACGTACGCCACCTCGGCCGCGAGCTCGCCCGCCTCGGCCACAGCGTCGAAGTGATCGGCGCCCAGCCCTATCCGGTGCTCGACGACGGCGTCCCGCTCACCGAGCTGCCGAGCCTGGACCTCTACCGCCAGCCCGACCCGTTCCGCACCCCGAAGCGCGGCGAGTACCGGGACTGGATCGACGCCGCCGAGGTCGCCACCATGTGGACCGGCGGCTTCCCGGAACCGCTCACCTTCAGCCTGCGCGCCCGACGCCATCTCGTCGCCCGCCGCGGCGAGTTCGATGTCATCCACGACAACCAGACCCTCGGGTACGGGCTGTTGGCGGACCTCGGCGCCCCGCTCGTCACCACGATCCATCACCCCATAACGGTCGACCGGCAGTTGGACCTGGATGCCGCCGAGACCCGTCGTCGGCGTGCCTCCGTCCGCCGCTGGTACGCCTTCACTCGCATGCAGAAGCGGGTCGCGCGCCGGCTGCCCTCGGTGCTCACCGTCTCCGGCTCCTCCAAGCAGGAGATCGTCGACCATCTCGGGGTGCGGGGGGACCGTGTCCACGTCGTGCACATCGGCGCGGACACCGAGCTGTGGTCGCCCGACCCCTCGGTCGCCGAGGTCCCCGGCCGGATCGTCACCACCTCCAGCGCCGACGTCCCACTGAAGGGCCTCGTCCACCTCGTCGAGGCACTCGCCAAGCTCCGCACCGAGAACCCGCAGGCGCACCTCGTGGTCGTCGGCAAGCGGGCCGAGGACGGACCTGTCGCGCAGGCCATCGAGCGGCACGGACTCCAGGACGCCGTCGAATTCGTCAAGGGCATCAGCGACGCCGAACTCGTCGACCTGGTGCGCGGCGCCCAGATCGCCTGTGTCCCCTCGCTGTACGAAGGCTTCTCGCTGCCCGCAGCCGAGGCCATGGCCACCGGCACGCCCCTCGTCGCCACCACCGGCGGTGCGATCCCCGAGGTCGCGGGCCCGGACGGCGAGACCTGCCTGGCCGTCCCGCCCGCCGACGCCGGGGCGCTGGCCGACGCGCTTGCCCGGTTGCTCGGCGACCCGGAACTGCGGGCCCGGCTCGGCGCCGCGGGCCGCGCCCGGGTGCTCTCCCGCTTCACCTGGAAGCAGGCCGCCATCGGCACCGCCGCCCTCTACCGCGAGGCGATCGCCGCCCGCGTCGGCACCACGCGCCCCGGCGGCCGTCGTTGACACCGCCGCCCGCCCTCGTCGTCCTTGCCCACTGATACCCCCCGACCGCGAAAGCAGGCATTCGTGCTGACCGTGGACTTCACCCGCTTCCCGCTCGCCGCAGGTGACCGAGTGCTCGACCTGGGCTGCGGCGCCGGACGCCACGCCTTCGAGTGCTACCGGCGCGGCGCCCAGGTCGTGGCCCTCGACCAGAACGGCGAGGAGATCCGCGAGGTCGCGAAGTGGTTCGCCGCGATGAAGGAGGCCAAAGAGGCCCCCGAGGGCGCCACCGCCACCGCGATGGAGGGCGACGCGCTCAACCTGCCGTTCCCCGACGAGTCCTTCGACGTCGTGATCATCTCCGAGGTGATGGAACACATCCCCGACGACAAGGGCGTGCTCGCCGAGATGGTCCGGGTCCTCAAGCCCGGTGGCCGGATCGCCATCACCGTGCCGCGCTACGGCCCGGAGAAGGTCTGCTGGACACTCTCCGACGAGTACCACGAGGTCGAGGGCGGCCACATCCGCATCTACAAGGCCGACGAACTGCTCGGCAAGATCCGCGGCGCCGGCCTCAAGCCGTACGGCACCCACCACGCCCACGCCCTGCACTCGCCGTACTGGTGGCTGAAGTGCGCGCTCGGGGTGGGCCGCGACGGCAAGGACGCGGCGCTGCCGGTCCGCGCGTACCACAAGCTGCTGGTCTGGGACATCATGAAGAAGCCGGCCGTCACCCGGGTCGCCGAGCAACTGCTCAACCCGGTCGTGGGCAAGAGCTTCGTGGCGTACGCGACCAAGCCGCACCTGCCCGTGGCCGCCGCCGAGGACCTCTCCAAGGCCGAGGCGTGACCACTCCCGAGCAGACCGAACACCTCGTACTGCCCGGAGTCCTCACCGCCGAGGAGGCCCTCGAGACCGTCGCCGGCCTCCTCGCCGCGCAGTGCGAGGACGGCGCGCTGCCCTGGTTCCGCGGCCACCACCTCGACCCTTGGGACCACACCGAGGCCGCCATGGCCCTCGACGCGGCGGGCGAGCACGCCGCCGCGGAACGCGCGTACGAGTGGCTGGCCCGGCATCAGAACGAGGACGGCTCCTGGTACGCCGCCTACCACGACGGAGACCCGGACCAACCGACCGACCGCGGCCTGGAGACCAACTTCTGCGCCTACGTGGCCGTCGGTGTCTGGCACCACTACCTCGCCACCGGCGACGACGCGTTCGTCGACCGGATGTGGCCGACCGTCTACGCCGCCGTCGAATTCGTGCTCCGGCTCCAGCAGCCCGGCGGCCAGATCGGCTGGAAGCGCGAAGCCGACGGAACCCCCGTCGACGACGCGCTGCTGACCGGCTGCTCCTCCATCCACCAGGCGCTGCGCTGCGCACTCGCCATCGCCGAACGGCGCGAAGAGCCGCAGCCGGACTGGGAGCTGGCGACCGGCGCGCTGGCCCACGCGATCTGCAACCACCCGGAACGCTTCCTGGACAAGAGCTGCTACTCGATGGACTGGTACTACCCGGTCCTCGGCGGCGCGCTCACCGGAACGGCCGCCAAGGTGCGGATCGAGGAGGGCTGGGACCGCTTCGTGGTCCCCGGCCTCGGCGTGCGCTGTGTGCTGCCCAATCCGTGGGTGACCGGTGGCGAGAGCTGTGAACTCGCCCTGGCGCTCTGGGTGATGGGCGAGTCGGACCGGGCGCTGGAGATCCTCCAGTCCATCCAGCATCTGCGCGCCGACGGCGGCATGTACTGGACGGGGTACGTCTTCGAGGGCAACCGGGCGTTCTGGCCGCAGGAGCTCACCAACTGGACCGCCGGTTCGCTGCTGCTCGCGGTGGCCGCGCTCGGCGGCGACGAGGCGACCACCGCGGTCTTCAGCGGCGAACGGCTGCCGCGCGGGCTGGAACCGGACTGCTGCGGCTAGGGCGGGTGCCGAAAGCAGCGTCGTCCGCCCCCGGCCGGTCGGTCTTACGACCTCCCCCACGATAGGGAGCGGATCAGCGAGCGGCGTCGTGCGGCTTCGATTGCAAGGCGGAGGAAGGAGTCGACGCGGAGCGTCGTTGACTGACGACAACGCCGCAAGCGGAGTCGCAGGGCGTCGGGAGCCCGCTCCCTATCGTGGGGGAGGTCGTTAATCGGCGGGTCCCGCCGTAC
>NZ_JBEOVN010000330.1:0-4413 GCF_040295565.1 Streptomyces sp. NPDC002785
GCCTGACGGTGGACTGGGAGGCGTTCTTCGCCGGCACCGGTGCGGCGCGCGTGGAGCTTCCCACGTACGCCTTCCAGCGTCGGCGCTACTGGCTGCGGTCGCCCGCGGGCACCGTGGGCGATGTGGAGTCGGCGGGCCTGGGCCGCGCCGACCACCCGCTGCTCGGCGCCGCTGTCCCACTGGCCGACTCCGACGGCTTCCTGCTCACCGGGCGGCTGTCGCTGGAGACCCACCCGTGGCTGGCCGACCACGCCGTAATGGGCACCGTGCTGCTGCCCGGCACCGCGTTCGTGGAGCTGGCCGTACGGGCCGGCGACCAGGTCGGCTGCGACAGGCTGGACGAGCTGACCATCGAGGCGCCGCTGATCCTCCCCGAGCACGGTGCGCTCCAGCTCCAGATCATGGTCGGCGCCACCCTCGACGCGGGCCATCGCACGGTCGAGCTGTACTCGCGAGCACAGGACGCCGCCGTCGAGGAGATGTGGATCCGGCACGCCAGTGGGGTACTGGCCACCGGCGCCCCGCAGCCGTCGTTCGACCTCGCCGCGTGGCCGCCGCCGGGCGCGGAGGCCGCCGCGGTCGAGGGCCTCTACGAGCACCTGGCGCAGGGCGGCTTCGCCTACGGACCGGTCTTCCAGGGACTGAAAGCCGCCTGGCTGCGCGGCGACGAGGTGTTCGCCGAGGTCGAGCTCCCCGAGGACCGACGGTCCGAGGCCGCCGCGTTCGGGCTCCACCCGGCGCTGCTGGACGCCGCGTTGCACTCCACCTTCGCCCGCGAGGGCGGCGACGAGCAGGGCAGGCTGCCGTTCTCCTGGAGCGGCGTGTCGCTGTACGCGGTCGGCGCCGGCACACTGCGGGTCCACCTGAGCCCGGCAGGCGCCGACGGGGTGTCCCTGGAGCTGGCGGACGCCACCGGCGCGCCGGTGGCCGCCGTGGAACACCTGGCCCTGCGCCCGGTCGCGGCTGGACCGCTCGGCGGGCGCGCCGCCGCGCACCACGAGTCGCTGTTCCGGCTCGACTGGGCCACCGTGCCGGTGCCCGCCGCTCCCACGGACTCCGTGTCATGGGCGGTGCTGGGCGCCGGTGCGCCCGCCGAGCCGGTCTCAGGCGCGGCCGTCCACGCCGACCTGGCCGCCCTCGGCGCGGCCGTCGAGAACGGCACCGAGGCACCCGCGTTCGTCCTGGCGCACTGCGCCCCGCAGCCCACCGCCGCCGACGAGGTGACCGGGGCCGTCCACACCGCCGTGCAGAACGCGCTCGCGCTGGTGCGGCAGTGGCTGGAGGACGAGCGCTTCGCCGACTCCCGGCTGGTCCTGCTCACCCATGGCGCGGTCGCCACCCAGAGCGACGCCGGGGTGCACGACCTGGCGCACGCCCCGGTGTGGGGACTGGTGCGCTCGGCGCAGTCGGAGAACCCGGACCGGCTGGTGCTGGCCGACCTCGACGACGACGCCTCCCACGAGGCACTGGCCGCCGCCCTCGCCTCCGGCGAGCCGCAGTTCGCGCTGCGCCGCGGCACTGTGCACGCCCCGCGGCTGGCCCGCGTCGCCTCCGCCGGTGCCATGGTGCCGCCGGCCGGTGAGCCGGCCTGGCGGCTGGACATCCTGGACAAGGGCACGCTGGAGAACCTGACCCTGCTGCCGACCCCGGAGGCCACCGCTCCGCTGGAGGCCGGACAGGTGCGGGTCGCGGTACGCGCCGCCGGCGTGAACTTCCGCGACGTGCTCAACGCCTTGGGCATGTACCCCGGTGACGCCGGGCTGATGGGCAGTGAGGGCGCCGGTGTGGTCCTGGAGACCGGTCCCGGCGTGACCGACCTGGTCCCCGGCGACCGGGTCATGGGCATGCTGCCCGGCGGCTTCGGACCCCTGGTGGTCGCCGACCGCCGGATGATCGCCCCGATGCCGGGCGGCTGGACGTTCGCCGAAGCGGCGTCCGTGCCGATCGTCTTCATGACGGCGTACTACGCGCTGCGCGACCTGGCCGGCCTCAAGGGCGGCGAGTCACTGCTGGTCCACGCCGCCGCCGGCGGTGTCGGCATGGCCGCGGTACAACTCGCCCGGCACTGGGGCGTGGACGTCTTCGCCACCGCCGGCCCCGGCAAGTGGGACACCCTGCGCTCGCTGGGCCTCGCCGACGACCGCATCGCCTCCTCCCGCGACCTGGCCTTCGAGGAGAAGTTCCGCGGGGCCAGCGGGGGCCGCGGCGTCGACGTCGTTCTCGACTCGCTGGCGCGTGAGTTCGTGGACGCCTCGCTGCGGCTGCTGCCGCGCGGCGGCCGGTTCGTCGAGATGGGCAAGACCGACGTACGGGTGCCGGAAGAGGTCGCCGCCGCCTACCCGGGCGTCTCCTACCAGGCGTTCGACCTGACCGAGGCGGGCCTGGACCGCATCCAGAACATGCTCTGCGAGCTGCTGGAGCTGTTCGACCGCGGCGCGCTGAAGGCGCTGCCGATCACCTCGTGGGACGTACGACAGGCCCCGGACGCCTTCCGCTACCTCAGCCAGGCCCGGCACATCGGCAAGGTCGTGCTGACCGTGCCCGCCGACTGGAACCCGGACGGCACGGTCCTGATCACCGGCGGCACCGGCACCCTGGGCGGCCTGGTCGCCCGGCACGCGGTGACCGAGCGCGGCGCCCGGCACCTGCTGCTCACCAGCCGCCGTGGCGAGCAGGCCGCGGGCGCCGCCGAACTCGCCGCCGAGCTGCGCGAGCTGGGCGCCGAGGTGACCATCGCCGCCTGCGACGCGGCCGACCGGGAGGCGCTGGCCGCGACGCTGGCCGCCGTCCCGGCGGAGCACCCGCTGACCGCCGTGGTGCACACCGCCGGTGTGCTGGACGACGGTGTCGTCGGCTCGCTGACCCCGGAGCGGGTGGCGAAGGTGCTGCGCCCGAAGGTGGACGCCGCGGTCAACCTGCACGAGCTGACCAGGGACTGCGACCTGGCCGACTTCGTGCTGTTCTCCTCCGCCGCCGGTACCTTCGGCGGAGCGGGCCAGGCCAACTACGCCGCTGCGAACTCCTTCCTGGACGCCCTGGCCCGGCACCGGCACACCCAAGGCCTCGCCGCCACCTCGCTGGCCTGGGGCCTGTGGGCCGAAGCCAGCGGCATGACCGGCGAACTGGACGCGACCGACAAGTCCCGGATGAGCCGATCCGGCGTACTCGGGCTGTCCTCGGCCGAGGGCCTGGCGCTGTTCGACGCCGCCCACCAGGTGGGTGAGGCGTTCCTGGTGCCCATGCAGCTCGACCTGGCGCCGCTGGCCGGCGCGCCCGTCGGCATGGTGCCCGCGCTGCTGCGCGGCCTCGTGCGCGGCGGCACCACCCGGCGCACCGCCGAGACGGGCACCGGCTCCGATGCCGCCTCGCTGGTGGAGCGGCTGGTCCGGCTGCCCGAGGCGGAGCGCGACGCGGCCCTGCTGGAACTGGTGCGCACCCAGGTGGCCGTCGTTCTCGGCCATGACTCGCCCGACGCGGTCGAGGCGAACCGGGCGTTCAAGGACCTCGGCTTCGACTCGCTGACCGCGGTCGAGTTCCGCAACCGGCTCGGCGCCGCCGCCGGACTGCGTCTCCCGGCCACCCTGGTCTTCGACTACCCGTCGCCGACCGCTTTGGCCGGCTACCTCCGCGACGAGCTGCTCGGCTCCGCGGCGGCCGCCCTGCCGGCGCGGACCGGCGCGGGCACCAAAGCGGCCGCGGACGACGACCCGATCGCGATCGTCGCGATGAGCTGCCGCTTCCCCGGCGATGTCCGCACCCCCGAGGACCTGTGGGAGCTGCTCGCCGAGGGCCGGGACGGCATGTCGCACCTGCCGTCGGAGCGCGGCTGGGACATCGAGGGGCTCTACGACCCCGACCCCGACCGGCCCGGCACCTCCTACGCCCGCGAAGGCGGCTTCTTCTACGACGCCCACCACTTCGACCCGGCGTTCTTCGGGATCAACCCCCGCGAGGCGCTGGCCATGGACCCGCAGCAGCGGCTGCTGCTGGAGACCAGCTGGGAGGCGTTCGAACGGGCCGGCATCGACCCGGTGGGGCTGCGCGGCGGGCAGGTCGGCGTGTTCGTCGGCCAGATGCACAACGACTACGTCTCGCGGCTCCGGACGTTCCCCGAGGGCGTCGAGGGCTACCTCGGCACCGGCGGCTCCAGCTCCATCGCGTCGGGCCGGGTGTCGTACACCTTCGGCTTCGAGGGCCCGGCCGTCACCATCGACACCGCCTGCTCCTCGTCGCTGGTGGCACTGCACCTGGCGGCGCAGGCACTCCGCAACGGCGAGTGCACCCTGGCGCTGGCCGGTGGCGTCACCATCATCACCACGCCCACGGTGTTCACCGAGTTCAGCCGGCAGCGCGGTCTCGCCGCGAACGGCCGCTGCAAGCCGTTCGCGGCCGCGGCCGACGGCACGGCCTGGG
>NZ_JBEOVN010000331.1:0-4366 GCF_040295565.1 Streptomyces sp. NPDC002785
TGCGGAACCACCACACCCTTCGGACGCCCCGTCGAACCCGACGTATAAATCACATACGCAGGATGCGACGACAACAGCCCAACACCCTCCACAACAGCATCGGAAAACTGTGTCAGAGCGCTCTCGTCCAGCACCACCTGCGGCACGGACAGCGAACCACCCACCCGCTCCGCCACATCCATCGTGGTGACCATCAGCGTCGGCCGCGCATCCTCCAGCACATACGCAATACGCTCGGCCGGGTACTCCGGATCGACCGGCACATACGCACCACCAGCCTTCAGCACCGCCAGCAACGCCACCACCAGATCCGCCGACCGGTCCATACACACAGCCACCAGCGACTCCGGACCCACACCCCGCGAAATCAGCAACCGCGCAAGACGATTGGTCCGCGCATCCAGCTCCGCATACGACAGCCCCACACCCTCGAACGTCACCGCCAGGGCATCCGGCGTCCGCACCACCTGAGCCGCGAACAACTCCGTCAGCGTCCCATCCGACACCTCACACGCAGTCGCATTCCACTCCCGCAGAACCCGCCCCCGCTCCACCTCACCCAGAACCCGCACCCGGCTCACGTTCACCGACGGATCGGCGGTGACCGCCTCCAGCACGCGGACGAACCGTGCGGAGATCGCCTCGACCGAGGGTCGGTCGAACAGGTCCAGCGCGTACGTGACCGAACCTCGCAGACCGGCGGGGCGACCGTGCGCGTCGAATTCCTCGCGCAGGTCGAAAGACAGGTCGAACTTGGCGGGCGCGCTGTCGTCCGGCCGGGCACTGACCTCGAGGCCCGGAAGGTCGAGCACGGCCTCGGCGTTGTTCTGGAGGGCCAGCATGACTTGGAACAGCGGGTGGCGCGCCATCGAGCGGGTCGGCGCCAGTTCCTCGACGAGGCGCTCGAACGGCACGTCCTGGTGCGCGAACGCACTGAGGTCCGTGTCCCGCACTCTGTCCAGCAGTTCGGTGAAGGAAACGTCACCGCTCACATCGGTGCGCATGACGAGCGAGTTCACGAAGAAGCCCACGAGGTCGTCGAGAGCATCGTCCACGCGGCCGGCGATCGGCGTGCCGATCGGAATGTCGGTGCCGGCTCCGAGACGCGACAGCAGTACGGCGAGTCCGGCCTGCAGAGTCATGTACAGGGTGACGCCTTCGGCCCGGGACAGCTCGTCCAGGCGTTTGTGCAGCTCGGCGTCGATGCGCAGGTCGACCTTTCCGCCGCGGTGCGTGGCCACGGCTGGTCGCGAGCGGTCCGCCGGAAGCGGAAGCTCTTCCGGCAAACCCTCCAGCGTGGTCCGCCAGTAGGAGAGCTGTTCGGCGAGGACGCTCTCCGGGTCGTCCTCGTCGCCGAGGAGATCGAGCTGCCACAGGGTGTAGTCCGCGTACTGGACGGGCAGCGGCTCCCAGTCGGGGGCTCGGCCGCCGAGCCGTGCCGCGTAAGCCCGGGACGTGTCCCGTGCGAGCAGGCCCATGGACCAGCCGTCGCTGGCGATGTGGTGGATCACCAGCAGCAGTACATGGTCCTGCGGTCCGAGCTCGTAGAGCCGAGCACGGAACGGAGTGTCACACGCCAGGTCGAACGGCCGGGCCACCGCCTCGGCGAGCGCCGTGCCGAGTTCATCCTCTCCGGCCATTTCGATGACCGGCAGGTCGAGCGTCACCGCTCCCCCGTCGAGGATCCGCTGTCGTGGTGTGCCGTCGACGGCGGGGAACACGGTCCGCAGCACTTCGTGCCGGTCCACCACGTCTCGCAGGGCTTCGTGCAGTGCGCCCCTGTCCAGCTTCCCTGTCAGCCTCAGGGCTGCAGGGATGTGGTACGTGGGATTCGGGCCTTCGAGTTCCCCCAGGAACCACAGGCGCCGCTGTGCGAACGACAAGGGAATCAACGGTTCTCCTCCTGCATCGGCCTCTGCCTCGGCCGCAGCGCAGGCCTGGCTTTCTTTACCTTCGTCTGCGCTTCGAGCCGGCTCGCGAGCCCGGCCACCGTAGGCGTCTCGAACAGCGCCCGGAGCGACAGTTCGATGCCCATGGCCGTACGGATGCGGCTCACCAGGCGGGTCGCGAGCAGAGAGTGGCCGCCCAGGTCGAAGAAGGAATCGTCGACTCCCACCTCCGGCAGGCCGAGCACTTCCGTGAACAGCTCACACAGCTCCTTCTCACACGGCGTGCTCGGAGCTCGGCCCGTGACGGCGACCCGGTAGTCCGGGGCCGGCAGGGCACGCCGGTCCATCTTGCCGTTGACGGTGAGCGGGAAGGTTTCGAGGAGCATGATGACGGACGGCACCATGTGGTCCGGGACCCGTTCGCGCACGTATCCACGCACCGCCGAGGACAGTGCGGAGGCGGACAGGCCGGCGGTGGCGTCGCTGCTCCCGGCTGCCGGATCCGCGGCCACGTAGCCGACCAGCCGCTTGTCGCCGGGGGTGTCCTCGCGTACAACCACGGCGGCCTGGCCGACGAGCGGGTGCGAGGCGAGTACGGCCTCGAGCTCACCGAGCTCGATACGGAAGCCCCGGATCTTCACCTGGTCGTCGGCACGGCCGAGGAACTCCAGGTTGCCGTCGGCACGCCACCGCACGACGTCGCCGGTGCGGTACATGCGCTCACCCGCGGCACCGAACGGACATGCCACGAAACGCTCTGCCGTAAGGCCGGGCCGGTGCAGATAGCCACGCGAGAGCTGCGCCCCGGCGAGGTACAACTCGCCGGCGACGCCGACGGGAACGGGCCGTAGGGCGTCATCGAGGATGTACGCCCGCGTATTGCCCATGGGGCTTCCGATCGGCAGCACACCGCTCGATCCCTGTTCGTCCGCACTCACGGCGTACGCCGTGCAGACCACGGTCGCTTCGGTCGGCGCGTACATGTTCACCAGCGCCGGAGCGTTTTCGGCGTGGCGGGTGTACCAGTCCGTGAGACGCCCGTGGTCCAGTGCCTCACCACCGAAGATCACGAACCGGAGCGCAAGCTCGGCGCCCAGCTCGGGAGCCTGCGCATCGGCCTGGACGAGCTGGTAGAACGCCGACGGCGTCTGGTTGACGACGGTCACCCGCTCCCGGACAAGCAGGTTCAGGAAATCACCCGGAGACCGGGAGACGCCGTGCGGGACGACCACGAGGCGCCCGCCATGGAGCAGCGCGCCCCACAGCTCCCAGACCGAGAAGTCGAAGGAGAAGGAGTGGAACCACGTCCATACGTCGTCCGCCCCGAAGTCATACCTGCCCTTCGCCGCCTCGAACAGCTGCACCACATTGCGGTGCGGAACGGCGACACCCTTGGGACGGCCGGTGGAGCCCGACGTGTAGATGACATACGCGGCATGGGACGGCAGCAGGTGCCCACGCCGCTCGGAGTCCTCGACGGCCCCGGCGTCCAGAGCGCGGAGCGCGGACACGCTCTGCGGATCGTCGACCACGACCTGCTCCAGGCCAGGCACCAGTGACAGATCTGCTCCGGCGGCAACGCTGGTGAGGGCCAGCACGGGTCCGGCGTCACGCAACATGTAGGCGATCCGGTCGGCCGGGTACTCCGGGTCGATCGGCACGTACGCGCCACCGGCCTTCTGCACCGCCAGCAGTGCCACGACCAGATCCGCCGACCGGTCCATCGACACGGCCACCAGTGACTCCGGGCCCACTCCCCGCGAAATCAGCAGCCGGGCAAGGCGGTTGGTTCGCGCGTCCAGCTCCGCATACGACAGCTCCACACCTTCGAACGTGACCGCGACAGCGTCCGGCGTCCGCGCCACCTGCTCCCGGAACAGCTGGGCCGGAGTCGTGTCCGGCACGTCGTGCACGGTCTCGTTCCACTGCGTGAGGACCTGCTGCTGGTCCGCCTCGCCGAGAACCGGTACCTGGTGCAGTTCGGCGCTACCGGTCTCCTCTTCGAGCGCGGTGGCCAGGCTCGCGGCGGCCACATGGATCAGCTCGGTCACGGCCTGCGGCGAGATGGGCGCTGCGGCCTGGACGACGATGTCGAAGCGCGAGCCCGAATCGTCGACAGACACGGTGAGGGGATAGTTCGTCCGCTCACGGGCCGAGAGCAGTTCGACGCCTTGCAGGCTGGAAGACGCTGCATCGTCCGCGCTGTCCCCACCGGCGTTGTTGTGACGATAGTTGAGGAGGGACGTGAACAGTGGTGTCTGAGCTGGGAGTCCTGCGGCCTGCTGGGCGATGGTGAGCGGCGCGTGCTCGTGGACGAGGAGGTCAGCGAGCTGGTTCTGCATGGCACGGACGGCGTCCGTGACCGCAATACGGCCCGTCGGAACACGTACCGGAAGCGTGTTGATGAACAGACCCGGCGTACGGTCCGCACCGGCACCCGCCTGCATACGACCGAACATCACACTGCCGAAGACCAC
>NZ_JBEOVN010000332.1:0-4327 GCF_040295565.1 Streptomyces sp. NPDC002785
GTCGGAGGACGAGGTTGTGCCGTTGTTGACCGAGGGTGTGAGCATTGCCGCGCTCAACGGTCCGCAGTCGGTGGTGATCGCGGGTGATGAGGACGCGGCGCTGGAGATTGCGGCCGGCTTCGAGGCGCAAGGCCGCAAGACGAAGCGACTGACGGTCAGTCATGCGTTTCACTCGCCCCGTATGGATGGCATGTTGGAGGCGTTCCGCGAGGTCGCGGAGGGTCTGTCGTACGAGGCTCCGCGCATTCCGATCGTTTCCAATCTGACCGGTGCGCTGGTCTCTACCGAGGAGATCGCCAGCCCCGATTTCTGGGTCCGGCATGTCCGCGAGGCCGTTCGCTTCCTCGACGGCATCCGTGCGTTGGAGGCGCAGGGCGTCACCATGTTCGTCGAACTCGGCCCCGACGGGGTACTCACCGCCATGGCGCAGGAATGCGTGACCGGCACCGCCGGATCGGCGTTCACCGCTGCCCTGCGCGCCGGCCGTCCCGAACCCGAGGCGCTCATGCATGCCGTGGCCCAGGCAGTCGTACGAGGCGCGGCCCCGGACTGGGCGGCGTTCTTCGCCGGGACCGGTGCCGCACGCATCGAGCTGCCGACGTACGCGTTCCAGCCGAGCCGGTACTGGCCCGAGGCTGACGGTGCCGCGGCGACGTCCGGGCCGCTCGCCGCGGAAGCGGTGGACGCGCGGTTCTGGGAGGCCGTGGAGCGTGAGGACCTGGAGTCGCTCGCAGCCGAACTGGCGGTGGAGGGCGAGCAGCCGTTCAGCGCGGTGCTGCCCGCCCTCTCCTCGTGGCGGCGCAGGCAGCAGGAGCGTTCCGCGGTGGACAGCCGGATGTACCACGTCAGCTGGAAGCCCCAGCCGCAGTCCGGCACACCTGCCCTCACCGGGACCTGGCTGACGGCCGTCCCCGCGAGCCTCGCGGACGACGCCCGTATCGGCGCGGTCGCCGACGACCTGGCACGGCGCGGGGCGCGGATCGTGCGCGTCGAGCTGGACACGGCCGACACCGAGCCGACGGCGCTGGCCGACCGGCTGGCGTCCTTGGCCGACGGGCCGGTCGTCGGTGTGTTCTCGCTGCTGGGGCTGGACGAGCGGCCGCACCCCGAACACCCGGAGGTGCCGGTCGGCCTGGCACTGACCGGTGCGCTGGCCGAGGCGCTGGCGCAGCGCGAGGAGTACACCGCCGCACGGCTGTGGTGCGCCACCCGCGGTGCGGTGTCCGTCGGTGCGTCCGATCGGCTGAACAGCCCCGCGCAGGCGCAGATCTGGGGCCTGGGCCGGGCTGTCGCCCTGGAGCAGCCGGAGCGATGGGGCGGCCTGGTCGACCTGCCGGAGACGCTGGATGTGCGGGCGCTGTCCCGGCTGGCCGGTGTGCTCGCCGGCGCCCACGGCGACGAGGACCAGGTGGCGATCCGCGCCGCCGGGCCCTTCGTACGGCGGCTGGCGCACCGGACCGCAGCCGGCGACGGCGTGGAGTGGACGCCACGCGGCACCGTTCTGGTGACCGGCGGCACCGGCGCGCTGGGCAAGCACGTGGCCCGCTGGCTGGCGGGCCACGGCGCCGAGCGCCTGGTGCTGCTCAGCCGCCGGGGCCCCAACGCCCCCGGCGCGGCCGAGATCGTGGCCGAACTGTCCGGAACCGACACCACGGTGACCGTCGAGGCATGCGACGTGGCCGACCGCGAGGCGCTGGCCACACTGGTCGACAAGCTGGCGGCGGACGGTGCCCCGGTACGGTCCGTGGTGCACGCCGCGGGCGTGTCCCAGGTGCCCGGCACCGGGACCGAACTCCCCGAGTTCGCCTCCGTCGTGGCGGCCAAGACGATCGGCGCGATCCATCTGGACGACCTCTTCTCCGGCGACACCGAGGACCGTACGCTCGACGCCTTCATCCTCTTCTCGTCGATCGCCGGCGTGTGGGGCAGCGGCGGTCAGGGCGCGTACTCTGCGGCCAACGCCTTCCTCGACGCGCTCGCCGAGCAGCGCCGGGCACGGGGCCTGACCGCCACCTCGGTGGCCTGGGGCCCGTGGGCGGACGGCGGCATGGCCACCGAGGGCGACGCCTCCGAGCAGCTCAGCCGACGCGGCCTGCCGCCGATGTCGGCGGAGCTCAGCATGGTCGCGCTGCGTCGGGTGCTGTCCAGTGACGAGACGGCCGCGACCGTGGCCGACGTCGACTGGGAGCGCTTCGCCCCCGTCTTCACCGCGGCCCGACCGCGCCCGCTGATCGACGACCTTCCACAGGTCCGTGCCGCCCTGCGGGACAGCACGGAGGGCAAGGACGCGGCGGACGCCGGGGGATCGGCACCGGCGCTGCGCGAGCGGCTGGCGGGGATGACCGAGGGCGAGCGGCAGGACGCGGTGCTGGAGGTGGTCCGCGGGCATGTGGCGACGGCCCTCGGCCACGCCTCCGCCGCCGACGTCGAGGCCGGACGCGCCTTCAACGAGCTGGGCTTCGACTCGCTCACCGCCGTCGAACTGCGCACCAAGCTGGGCGCGGCGACCGGGCTCCGGCTGCCTGCCAGCCTCGTCTTCGACTACCCGACCCCCCAGGCCCTGGCCGACCAGCTGCTGCGCGAACTGATCCCGGACAGCTCGGGTACCGGCCCGGCTGCAGTGGTCGACACCGACCCCCAGGACGCCCAGTTGCGCAGGACCCTGGCCACCATCCCGATGAGCAGGATCCGGGAGGCCGGACTGCTGGAGCCGATGCTCCAACTGGCCAACCCCCAAGCGGCGACACCCGCCGCGAGCCGCGCCGATGACACCGCCGAATCCATCGACGAGATGGACGTCCAGCACCTCATCGACATGGCGCTCGACCTCGACAGCCTCGACGACACCGAATCCTGACGCGGCCCAAAGCACGGAGTATCAAGATGACAACCCCCAACGAAAAACTCGTTGAAGCGCTGCGGGCCTCGCTCAAGGAGACCGACAGGCTGCGCCGGCAGAACCAGCAGCTCACCGAGGCGTCCCGGGAGCCCATCGCCATCGTCGGCATGAGCTGCCGGTACCCGGGCGGCGTACGGTCGCCCGAGGATCTGTGGCGGCTGGTCGACCGGGGCGGCGACGCCATCTCCGGCTTCCCGGAGGACCGCGGCTGGGACATCGAGTCCCTGTACGACCCGGACCCGGACCGCGAGGGCACCTTCTACGCCCGCGGCGGCGGCTTCCTCCACGAGGCCGCGGAGTTCGACCCCGGCTTCTTCGGTATTTCGCCGCGCGAGGCGCTGGCCATGGACCCGCAGCAGCGGTTGCTGCTGGAGACGTCGTGGGAGGCGTTCGAGCGGGCCGGTATCGACCCGGCGGCCGTTCGCGGTTCCCGTGCCGGCGTGTTCGTCGGCGCCTCCGCCCAGGCGTACGGCGCGGGCGATTACGACCTTCCGGAAGGCGTCGAGGGGCACCTGCTCACCGGCACCGCCTCCAGCGTGGTCTCCGGGCGGCTCTCGTATGCCTTCGGCCTGGAGGGCCCGGCGGCCACCATCGACACGGCCTGCTCGTCCTCGTCCGTCGCGCTGCACCTGGCGGTGCAGGCACTGCGCAACGGCGAGTGCTCCCTGGCGCTCGCTGCCGGCGTCACCGTGCTGGCCTCCCCGGACGTCTTCGTGGAGTTCAGCCGTCAGCGTGGGCTGTCCGCCGACGGTCGGTGCAAGTCCTTCGCCGCGTCTGCCGACGGTACGGGCTGGTCCGAGGGTGTCGGTGTGCTGCTGGTCGAGCGGCTCTCGGACGCCCGGCGCAACGGCCACCAGGTGCTGGCCGTCGTGCGCGGCTCGGCCGTCAACCAGGACGGTGCGAGCAATGGCCTGACGGCTCCCAACGGGCCCGCGCAGCAGCGCGTCATCCGCCAGGCGCTGGAGAACGCCCGGCTCACCCCCGCCGACATCGACGCCGTCGAGGCGCACGGCACAGGTACGACGCTGGGTGACCCGATCGAGGCGCAGGCGCTCCTGGCCACCTACGGCCAGGACCGTCCCGAAGGCCGCCCGTTGTGGCTGGGCTCGCTGAAGTCCAACATCGGGCACACCCAGAACGCCGCCGGTGTCGCAGGCATCATCAAGATGGTCATGGCGATGCGCCATGGCGTGCTGCCGCAGACGCTGCACGTCGACGAGCCGTCTCCGCACGTCGACTGGGCAGAGGGAGAGGTCTCGCTGCTGACGGAGGCGGTGGCGTGGCCGGAGACCGGACGCCCGCGCCGATTCGGCGTCTCGTCCTTCGGCGTGTCCGGCACTAATGCGCACACGATCATCGAGCAGGCGCCGGTTGAGGAGGCGGCTGCGGTTGTTTCGGGGGCGGGTGTGGTTCCGCCGGTGGTGCCGG